>CAZFME010000005.1:32353-41696 GCA_964520055.1 uncultured Clostridia bacterium | reverse complement strand
TGGCGTGCTTTCTTCCCTCGGCTTCAAATTTCTCCTTTTGCTCCGGTGTGAGATTGCGACAGCAGCCATCATATTTCGGTGGTTTGCCGGTTTTGAGAGCCTCTTTTCGCCGCTGAGAAAGTTCTTCGGGGCTACAATAGCAATGATAAGCCTTTCCCGCAGCCAACAGCCTATCTACTTCCTTTTCATAAAGCTTGAGCCGCTTCGACTGAAAATAGGGGCCAAAGTCTCCCCCTTTTTCAGGCCCTTCATCCCAGTCAAGTCCCAACCATTTTAAGGACCGGAGAATCTGAGATGTGGATTCCTCAGTAGAGCGCTCAGTATCAGTATCTTCTATTCTTAAAATAAATTTCCCGTTATTGTGCCGGGTAAAAAGCAGGTTAAAAAGCGCCGTCCTGGCACCACCGATATGCAGACTGCCGGTAGGGCTAGGCGCGAATCTGACTCGTACCTTTTCTGGCATTTAAAAAACACTCCTATCAAAACTATTCAAATATGGTTTTTGAGGAAACGGTACGTTTTTGCATTATCCGTTCGCTCAAATTTAGTATAGCACTATGAGTTTGGCTTTACAAGAATCAACGATCATTTCTCGGACAATGGATTTACGATTTCATAAGCCTTTAGTAAGGGTATTTTATTGCCCTTAGCCAAGCGTTTCATATCTTCATATTCAGGGGTGATTCTAATGATTTCATTACCCATTTTAGATATTTTTACCCGGAGGTTGCCTAAGGGTGTGTTTATTTCCCCAGTTTCCCTGTAGAGCTTCAAACGGCTTACTTCTAATTCCCTTACACCTAATGTAGTGGTTTCTCTAAGCATAGTTTCCGCAAGTGATTGCTTTTTATCCGACGGGCACAGACAAGTGATCTTAACCGCAGGTCGATTTTTTTTCATTATTATAGGTGTGAGAAAGACATCCAAGGCTCCTTTTTGAAAAAGGCTTTCCATAGCTTGCTCATATAGCTCAGGATTCATATCATCTATATTGGCTTCAAGAACTGCTATTTTATCCCGATCCAAACCAGTGGTATATGTATCACTAATACTGCAATGTCCTTTCAGTAAAACACCCCTTAATACATTGGGAGACTTTCGCTCAGCTTTACCCAATCCATAACCGGATTTTTCGGGGATTCCCGGAGGCATTGCCCCAAATTCGTCAACAAACATGGATAAAAGAAGTGCTCCCGTAGGAGTTGTAAACTCTCCGGGCTCCTGGCCGGCATATACGGGAACTCCTTTTAACAGCTCCATGGTAGCCGGGGCGGGTACCGGCAGGATTCCGTGGGCACATTCTACTGTCCCGGATCCCACATTAACACTAGAAGCATAGACCTGGCAGGGTTTTAGCATGTCCAAAAGGATGCAGGCCCCTACTATATCTACGATTGAATCCACCGCTCCAACTTCATGGAAGTGAATTTCCTCAGGAGGTTTTCCGTGAATGCTACCCTCAGCCACAGCTAATTTGTAAAAGGCTTCTTTGCTCTTTCGCTTTATTCCCGATTCTAATTGGCTGCCGTCAATTATTTCATAAATCTGTTTTAAGCCTCGATGGGGATGATGCTCATGAGTTTTTATGATGACATCGGTCCCTGTAATTCCGCCTTTTAATGCCTTTTTTATTTCTATTTCATAGTCATGTAGAGAAAGTTTTTTAAGTTCAGTCAAAAATTCTTCCTCATCCAAACCTAAATCAAGCATGGCGCCCAGGAACATATCTCCACTAATTCCAGAAAAACAATCCAGATATAAACTGACTTTACCATTATTGTTTTTAATATTACTCACTCCTTGCATTCCTATTCCTCTTTCTCACCCAATCGGTTTATTTGATGTGCCACATATGCAGCACCAAAGCCGTTGTCGATGTTAACCACTGATACACCGCCGGCACAGCTGTTTAGCATTGCCAGCAGGGCTGAAAGGCCGTGAAAGCTGGCCCCATATCCCACACTGGTGGGAACCGCCACCACGGGTTTATCCACTAAACCGCCCACCACACTGGCCAGTGCTCCTTCCATACCGGCCACTACTATTATTACCCTGGCTGATTGAATCACTTCCCTGTTCATTAATAACCTGTGGATCCCAGCCACTCCAACATCATATAACCTTTTTACTGGATTGCCAAACACCTCCGCTGTTACAGCGGCTTCTTCAGCTACCGGTATATCAGATGTGCCTGCAGTTACTACTGCAATAGTCCCCTTATTTTGGGCCACTTTTTCTCGCTCAACTACAAAAATCCTGGCGGTTTCATAGTATTTGGCATCGGAGGCAATCAATTGCACTTCGTGAAAGGTCTTTATATCAGCTCGAGTCCCCATAACATTGCTGCCGTTTTCGAGCATGTGTCGGGCTATCTCCGCCACTTGAGTCGTCGTCTTGCCTTGACAGTATATTACTTCCGGCACTCCTCGCCTAAGGCTTCTATGATTGTCAATTCGAGCAAAACCCAGATCTTCATAAGGTAGATTTTTTAGTTCCTTTAAGACTTCATCGACGGTTACTTCTCCTGCTTGTAGTTTTTCAAGTAGTCCTCTTAATTTTCGCAAACCGCCCTATCCTCCTCTTTCAGTTCCTCGTTCATGCTGCCTGTTCTATATCCTGTCAAATCTAAGGTAATGTAAGTAAAACCCATTTTTCTTAACTCTTTGGTTATTGTATCACGCAAACTTTGCTCAAAAAACCTTTCTATTTCCTCCGGCAAAACTTCGATTCGAGCAAGGTCCCCATGGCTGCGGACACGAAACTGATAAAACCCAAGGCCCCTCAATAAATCTTCAGCCTCGGACACTCTTTTTAATTTTTCCCGAGTAATTTTTTCTCCATACGGAAATCTGGAAAAAAGGCATGCATAGGAAGGTTTATTCCATGTAGGAAGCCCCATTGCTTTTGAGGCTTTTCGTATTTCATCTTTGGTCAAGCCTGCTTCTTTCAACGGGCTTATAATACCCAATTCTTGTATAGCGACCATCCCGGGCCTAAAATCTTCAGTATCGCTAAAGTTTGAGCCCTCCACTACGAAATTGTAGCCTTGCTCTCTGGCAATGGTGGTAAACCTACTAAATAAATACCGCTTGCAGAAGTAACACCTTTCGGGAGGGTTATCTGAGATACCGGGGATATCCAGTTCTGCTGATTCTATTACTATTTGCCTGACATTTAAGAATTCTGCCAGGTCTTGGGATTCCATAAACTCTTTTTCTGAGAACGCTTCAGAGTAAGCCGTAACTGCCAGAACATGATCCTTGCCTAAAATATCCATACATACCTTTAGCAGTAAAGTGCTGTCAACACCTCCTGAAAAAGCCACTACCACACGCTTGAGTGCCTGAAGTCTTTGCTTCAGATTGTCCAGCTTCTGTTCTAACATATAAGCATCCCCTCTCTGCTAAGTCGAATATACTGCCTGGGAGAATTCTTCGATTAACCTATCACTTAAATGTCCATAACGCCTTACAGACCTGTTACTCTGTATTGATATGGTCAGGGCTTGTTTTGTACCGACCAGCACCAGCAGTTTTTTTGCCCGTGTAACCGCAGTATATAATAGATTTCGTTGCAGCATTACATAGTGCATAGTTGTGATTGGCATTATAACTACCGGAAATTCACTGCCCTGGCTTTTATGAATCGACAGGGCATAAGACAGACTCAATTCTTCCAGTTCCTGGCCTTGGTAAAGCACTTCCCGCTCCTGCCACACATCGGCAAAGGTAACAAGGACCCTGTCTTCATCGTCAATTTTGGAAATACGACCCAAGTCACCGTTAAATACTTCTTTGTCGTAATTGTTCTTAATCTGCATAACTTTGTCGCCTTCACGGAAAATATGTGAACGATAATTGCATTCTTGCTTATGCCGGTCCGGTGGGTTTAAAAGTGCTTGTAAGCTGTCATTGAGGCTTATAACACCTACTAACCCTTTTTTCATGGGTGTCAATACCTGTATATCCTCTATCGGATCGAAATTTCCGTACTCCGGCAATCGATTTTTTGTCAGCTCCAAAACAGACTCCAATATCTCCTCGGGCAAAAGAACTTGCTCGAAAAAAAAGTCCTTGTTCTTTACGTTAAGATAGGGAAAATAGCCTTTGTTTATCCTATGGGCATTGACCACAATCATGCTTTCCTGTGCCTGTCGAAAAATCTCGTCAAGCACTACCACCGGAATCCTGTCACTGTCAATGATTTCTCCTAAAACACTGCCCGGTCCCACAGATGGCAACTGATCCTTATCTCCTACCAGAATGAGCCGCGCTCCGGGTCTAACCGCTTGCAGCAGATGGTACATCAGTATAATATCAACCATGGACATTTCATCTATAATGATAACATCTTCCTCTAAAGGATTATTTTGGTCTTTGCCAAAGGCCATGCCACCTTCTTCAAAGGCCTTGTATTCCAGTAGTCGGTGAATAGTTTTGGCTTCCATTCCCGTGGCTTCCATCATGCGTTTTGCAGCACGGCCTGTAGGAGCTGCCAATGCTACTTTTAAATCATGTCTTTTGAAAAACTCTAACAAACTTTGAATTGTTGTGGTTTTTCCGGTACCCGGTCCACCCGTAATAACCAATACCCCATAATGAGAGGCTTTTTCCAAAGCTTCCCGTTGCCGCCGGGCAAGCTTTATGCCACAGTATGTTTCTATCTTGTCTATATCCTCATCAGTAATATCAAGCGGCTTATCTATCATTGCAGCCAATAAAAAAAGCCTACGGGCTACGGCTTTTTCCGAGTGGTAAAAGCCGGCTAAATACACATCTTCTCTACCCCAGGCCCTTTCCACAACAATATCTTTCTTTTCCTCAAGGGCTAAAAAAGCCTGCTTTAAAAGCTCTTTTTCCACTGCCAGAATTTCTACAGCTTTATGTAAAAGTTCCGACACCGGTAGAAAAACATGACCATCATTAGCTGCCCTATACATAGCATATTTTAAACCGGCACAGAGCCTTTCCAGAGAATCACATTCTATACCCATTTTTTGAGCAATGCGATCGGCTGTTTTAAATCCGATACCGTACACTTCATCAGCCAGCCGGTATGGGTTTTCCTTCAAAACTTGGATGGACTTATCTTTGTAATTTTTATATATTCGCACTGCAATATTGGGGCCAATACCATATTGTTGCAAAAACAGCATGATTTCCCGAGTCTCCTGCTGCTCGCCATAGGATTCGGTTATCATTCGAAGTTTTTTATCACCGATACCGGGGATCTCAAGAAGCTGTTCAGGTGAATTGCTCATGACTTCCAAGGATTTTTCCCCGAACTTTTTAATAATTTTTTTTGCGGTGGCAGGACCTATGCCGCGGATTACACCGGAGGCCAAATAGTTTTCTATTTCTCTTACGGTAGCTGGTGCAATAGTCTCGTAAAACTCAACTTTAAATTGAGATCCATAATTTTTGTGCATAGTCCAACTTCCCTTGAGTTTCAGTGCCTCTCCGATCTCAAGTGAGGGAAAATATCCCACCGCTGTAACTAGATCCTTGTCATCTTTAACCGCAAGTTTTGCCACCGTAAAGCCATTTTCTTGATTAAAATATGTAATTCTTTCTACGGTGCCTTCCATCTCTTCCATATGATGCACTCCATAATTAATAATAAACCTGTTCGGTTTATTCTAACATTTTTTGAATATACCTGCAACTGCAACACTTCCTGACTTGGTCACATAAGTGCGACAGATTTTGGACCTATTAAAAACAAAGGAACTGGGAGTTTTTTATCGAATTATATTAGTTCAAGATCAGCAAATTAAGTTTTTCGTTCTTTATTATAAAGATGTGAGCGCTATAATTTCCACTATTATAATAGGTTTTAAAAAAGCAAATATAAATAGTGCTATCTCGCTAAAGGGCAATGACACTCTATGGAATAGACGTTAAGTTTTATATGTTTTAAATAGTAGAAGTGGGGATGGCATTTCCCCACTTCATAATTTTTATATTACGGTTCTTTAATAGAGTTTTTTTAAACCTACTACACTTTGGCCAAATCTCGTGGATATTTAGTTAATATTTCGTTGCTATCTTCCCCAACATAAATAACATCCGTAATACGGGGGCCACCAATATCACTACGATATATAGTAGGCAATAGTAGATCCACAACCATTCCTACTTCAATAATATCTGTTTTACCTCTTCCAATTATCGGGTAAAACTCAGATTGTCGAATCCCCACACCGTAACCAACAACATCCAAATAATAGTCGCCAAAACCGGCTTCTTCAATAACCGCCCTAGCAGCAGCATCTACTTCATTAGCCGCAGTTCCAGGTCTCAGGGCAACTAAAGCACATTCTTGTGCTTTAACCAAAATGTTATAAACCCGCTCTTTATCGGATAGTATTTCACCAACGGCAGCGGTACGACACATTTTAGCACAATATCCTTGATATGTCGCACCCAGATGTATTACTACTATCTCGCCCTCATTAATTATCTTCGTACTTGCACATGGGTGTGTTAGAAGTGAACGTTCTCCCGAAACTACTTGTGGTCGAAAAGATGATCCGCCTGAACCTGCTTTGAACATAGCATATTCTGCTTCAGCCAACACATCCAGTTCTGTTACCCCAGGCCGGACATTTTTTATTGCTACTTCCATGCCCTTACATACCGCAAATGCCGCTTTTCTCATCAGTTCAACTTCTTGAGGTTCTTTGATTGAACGAATACGATATAATATATCTCCAGCCCCAACAAAGTTTTTTTCTGAAAAATTTCGTCGCAAACCATCATATAAGGCATAATCCCCAAAATAGCGTTCAAAACCTATTTTGGGCTCATGTAATCCATGTCTTTCTATTATTTTTACTATTTTGCCTACAAGTGTTTCCTGTGGAAACAAATATCCATAGGTTGTAAGGCCCGATTCCTGTTCGACATAATTTGAATCAAGATGTAAAGTAACGGCAGAAGGCTCTCCGCTACGAGGTATAATTATTGCCAGACATTCGATTTGAGTCAATCCTGTAAAGTATATGAGATTCTCCCTATTTGTAATAAGTAAAAAATCAATATTTTTTTCAGCCATTAATTTCTGAGTTTTGGTAAATCGGTTTGCAAATCGAATCGTCAATATGATCACATCCTAGTTCTAGTTCATAAAAGTTTCGAGGCTTAACAACCAATATAATTATCACTATTGATTTTATTAATAGTGTTATTACATTAACGTGTTTTTATTTAAATACGGACAAATCAACACCACGCTGCCGTAACCATTTTGGTAAGAGATCGTTATCTACTCGCTCACTTACTGCCGGAGCTTTCTTAATGAGTAATTCTGCCATTGGTTCGCTTACATTAATGCCACTCATGGCACCGTCAAAAATGATGACTTTACGAGTGCCGGTAGTTCTATACGCAAAATCCATTGCTGACTCTGTAGATTCAGCTACTACAGCATTTTGCATGTAAGTTAAATTTTGTGGATCTCTGTTGAATAGATCTGCCTGTTGTTGACCAACTACAACCGTGGGGATATGCTCACTAAAGAATGCACTTGGGTATCCCGTCCAAGCATAGTTATGGACGCACATCTTAATGGCCGGATTAATTGGTGGTATGTCTTTTAACAACGGCCGACCAGCTTTACCATAAAATGCTTCCGTATACCACGTATATGCTGGTAGTGGCATGTCTAAGTCGAAAAGGTCAGTGTTTGCACCGGCAAAGTTCGCATAAATAACACCGGCTGAAAATACATATACTACCGGACATGGAAAGTCTAGGGCAGCTATACATTCATCAATCTCTCCAAAAAGTGTCATGATTTTGCCATAGTAAAGGCAACCGGTTTTTGTCACTCTATCATTTAAAGCATAAAGGTCGTTATCTGCATCAACATCGATTATACCATTAGGTGCCATTGTAAGAAATGAGGCAAAGGCAAATTTACTTTGAACGAATGTTGAATCAAAAATAGCTCTTGCCGTAAAATTAGCTGCTCTTGGGCCTAGATTCTGATGGTATGTAGAACGTGTTTCGATACGAGCATAGGACATTCCAAAGGGCTTTACAGCGCGGTCTACCTGGCGGTGAAAGTGAACCTCACGAACATCACTGTTATGTGCATGTACAATCCAATCAGCATCATATATTTTACGGATACCATATAATGTGCCAACCTCTGTTTCGATAGGAATACCTTCATCAATAGGTGCTACACCAATAGCTTTACCATTAAAGTATTCATCCAAGCCATACCTTTTTATATATTCTTCGGTTTCGCGGAACCGCAGACCTACACCTGCTCTTAGTCGAATATTTTTGCATCCTGTTCGATCTTCTATAACATCTTTAATAGTTTTTAACATTTCGGCATAAGGCTCTCCACCCAATAGAGTAAAGCCATGATGAGAGGCTAAAATGTTTACGGAATGCTCTGGCTTTATTTTACTCATATCTACGTTCTGTAAAGCTTTTTCCGTAGCTTTGCGTATGACAGCAACCCCTTCTTCATTGGGATAAATTACTTCTGGTAAATCAGGAAAAAGTTCTTTGAGTGATACAGATGTCATACCTGGCAGTTCGCTTACACGTTTTTTTACTAATGATGGGGCAATACCATACTGAGATTCTCTTGGTGGTATCGGTTTAATTGGAAGACGCATCAGTATTCCTCCTTCCTTGCAGGGGCGCTGACACAACTTCATCAAGCAGTTTTATATCTTCATCAAAGTAAAAGCCCCTGCTTGCGTATTTTTGTTTTACTTCCTCGGGAATATCCCAGACTGTTACAGTCCGTCCGTACCACTGCCATCCTTGTTTAGGCGGCTCCGGTTTTATACCCGCAGATTCCAGTAGGCGCAGAACCGGCTGTATACATTCAACCTTACATCCTGTCCTAACTCCGGTAAGGAAAGATATTTCCTCAGGCGACTTAGCACCTTGTAGAATCGCAGTAGCAACTTCTTCAGCTCTAGTAGCGGTGCAGTAGCAGATTATTTGCTCAGGATTTAATTTCGCACCACGACATAATTTCATAACATCGTCATAATCAACATTGCTTACATCAACTTTAACTAGTACAGGCTGCTTGAGTTTAACCATATTGATTGCATAAAATGGACAACGTTGCTCACATGCCCCACAGCCACGACAGCGTTCTGTACCGGGCACACTTTTTCGCAGGTCTTACAACCTTTACATTTATCCTTATCAACTTCTGCAAGCAAATTAACTACTTTCACTTTCAAGCCACTCCTTTCTATTTTGCTAACTGATAAGCCACATCAACAATCATATCTTCTTGCCCGCCAACCATCCGCCTCCCACCTAATTCTACTAAAATATCTCTGGGATCAAGATTAAACTTC
>CAZFME010000005.1:4865-32343 GCA_964520055.1 uncultured Clostridia bacterium | reverse complement strand
CGATAAGTATGTAATAAAAAGCTAGAATAAACACCAGCATAGCCTAGCATTAACGATGCGTTTCGTACTATCTGTGGGCGATGTAAAATAGGTTCAACGATATCTTCAGCAACATCCATAATTTTATAAAAATCTACATCTGTCCGATATCCTGCCTTGTTTAAAACACCGACCAAAGCCTCTGTTTGAGTATTTCCAGCCCCAGCCCCCAAACCACGCAGAGTGCAGTCAATGAAAGTTGCACCCATTTCAATTGCGGTTAGAGAATTCGCCGTAGCTAAAGTTAGATTATTATGAGCGTGAAATCCGACTGGAACTTTAACAACATCCACTACAGCACCTATTCGTGCTTTAACATCTTCAGGCAGCATAGCACCAGCCGAGTCAGCAATATTAATATAGTCTGCACCATAAGATTCAAACAATTTTGCTTGCTCGGCAACCTTTTCCGGTGGCACCATGTGTGCCATCATTAAAAAGCCGACAGTCATCATTCCTAGTTTCTTTGCTATACCTATGTGTTGTTCAGCAATATCTGCTTCAGTTACATGTGTAGCAACTCTTACAACTTTAGCTCCACATTCGGCGGCCATCTTAAGATCATCTACAGTTCCAATTCCGGGTAATAATAGAACTGTTAGTTTCCCTTTTTTAATTGCACTACTGGCTGCTCTAAGAAGTTCTTCTTCACTTACTGCCGAAAATCCGTAATTAATAGATGACCCCGCTAAACCGTCACCATGTGAAACTTCAATATATTCCACTCCTGCTGCATCCAAACCTCCGGCAATACTAGCAACCTGTTCGCAAGTAAATTGGTGGCTTACGGCATGACTACCATCTCTAAGTGTTGTATCAACTAAATGTATTAATTTATTATCTATCATGCTGCAATCTCTCCTCTTAAAATCATTATGGCTAATTTCTCGGCCACCCCAACGGCAGCAGAAGTAATTATATCTAAGTTGCCGGAATACTTTGGTAAAAAGTCCCCAGCGCCTTCTATTTGAACAATAGTTGTAACTTTATTTCCCTCTAAAATCGGTGGTACCCGAAGCTGATATCCCGGTACATAGCTTTGTACATCTTTAACCATCTCTTCCACCGATGCAATAATTGATTTTTCATCAGGTTTTTCCACTTCGACATAAACCGTATTTGTCATCATTATTGGTGGTTCTGCAGGATTTAAGACGATAATCGCTTTGCCTTTTTTAGCACCGCCAACAACTTCCAAAGCTTTGGCCGTTGTCTGGGTAAACTCATCTATATTTTGGCGTGTACCCGGCCCTGCACTCTTTGAAGCTATACAGGCAACAATTTCAGCATATTTCGCCCCCACCACTCGGTGGATTGCATTAACAATCGGCACTGTGGCTTGACCACCACAAGTTACCATGTTTAGATTTGACTCAGCTTTAAATTTTTCTAGGTTTACACAAGGTACAACATATGGACCCACAGCGGCAGGTGTTAAGTCGATAGCTATTTTCCCCGCTTCTTTTAACAAAGGAGCATGTTGAAGATGCGGTTTGGCCCCAGTAGCGTCAAAAACAATTTTTATATCTTTTTGCTCCAGCACTGCATTTACCCCTTCGGTAGATGTCATAATTCCCATACTTCTAGCACGTTTAATCCCTGCTGACTCTACAATTCCAGTCATCAGTGCCAATTCTAGATGCTGACTACGAAGAATTTTATACATCAAATCCGACCCAATATTTCCTGGTCCAATAATAGCTACTTTAATTTTTTTTAAATCTTTATCCATGATATATCTCCTCTTATATAAACTTTAAATTGATACTTCCTAAAGAGTGAAAAGATGCAGTGAAAACATCGCCTGCATTAGCATCTAGAGCTGCTGTAATAGCACCGGACAAAATTATTTCATTAGCCTCAAGTGCAATATCAAAAGTGGCAAGTTTATTAGCTAACCACGCGACAGCCGCTGCAGGATGTCCTAGTACAGCAGCACCAGCACCACTGTTAACTACTTCTCCGTTTTTTTCCAAAACCATACCTATTAGACGCAAATCAAGCTCTTTGATAGGTACCATACGGCTTCCTAATACCAAGCGAGCACTCGAAGCATTATCCGCTATTGTATCCTCAAGTTTAATCTTCCAATCACGTACACGACTATCAACAATTTCAAAAGCTGGCATAATACCCTCCGTAGCCCTAAAAACATCAGCAATAGTTATGCCTGGGCCTTTAAGGGTATCTTTTAATATAAACGCCAGTTCAGCTTCCACGCGAGGATATATAAGCTCGTCTCTCCGACACGGCTCACCTTCCAAAAGAAGCATGCTATCAAGCAGGTGCCCATAATCAGGCTCACTGACACCCAATAGTTTTTGCATAGCGAGACTAGTTAGACCAATTTTTTTACCAATAACTTTGTTTCCTCTATCAAGTTTCATCTTAATACCGGCCATTTGTATACGGTAAGCATTGTCCACTGTTAAATCGGGATATTCCACCGTTATAGGCTCCATTGGTTTACATTGAGATTCGGCTACTAAAAAATTATTAGCGATGTCTTGATAATCCATGCTTGTTACCTCCTTCTTCCATAATTTTATGCCAGCGATCCCTTAATGCACATGCAATGTACTCAGCTAGGTCCTTATCTTCAAGACCTTTTTCCATACCCTCTAATAATCTGTTAAAACCCAGCTTTGCTTCTTCATGAGGACCTGGCAATGCTACCAAGTATGCTAAGCCCATTCTGCCTAAAGCTATGCGTACACCTTCCTTGTAGTGACGATGATAATCAGGTTTAAACTTAAGTATCCAAGGAGTTTGTGCATCTGGGTCCAATCGCAGGATTGCTTCAATACTAAAATCCTTATCTTCAGCTCCAACTCCACCAGTAGTTATAATTAATCCGTACCCTTCTTCCACTGCACCCTCTAGTCGGTTTGCCGCTGCTATGGCGTCATCTTCCAATACGCCTCCAAATCGAGTTTGGTAGCCTGCCTTTTCTAAGCCCTCCATAATGTATGGGGAATTGGTATCTTTAATTTTTCCTGTGATAACTTCAGAACCTGAGGCAAAAACTATAGCTCGACGGGCAACAGCGTTACTGATACTTCTAGCCATAGCTTCTGATTTATCTAAAGCCCGAGAAGCTTCTTCGGGCTCCAAGGCAATGAGCCCAAGAACACCCTCTGAGTGTACACTTGCATCTGAGCCTAACACAACACCCGGTAGCTGCGATATGTGCCCTAGAATTTCCTTCTCTTTACCAGCAACTGTTTCAGCATGAATACGGTGTTTTAGAATATCAAAAGCAACTAGTCCAGGGCGAACATCCACTACCATTACTTCTTTAGGAGATAGTTTTAGAGCAGCAGCTGCTGCTGAAGCTACTTTCGTCAAATCCGCAGAGTGTAAATCTATATTTTCGATCCAAAATGTTGTCTTTTCCAATAAATTCCATTCCATAGGGTGTAATTCACCTCCGTTATGTTTCTTGGTCTTTTGTCTTTTTTTACCTTTCTTCACCCCAGCGCTTTACCAGGTTGTTTTCAATTTGCATCTGGTCCAGTATACGGCCTATATATTGATCTATCAGATTATCTATAGTCTCGGGTCTATGATAAAACGAAGGCACAGGAGGAGCGATAATCACTCCTAACCTAGCAAGTTTAAGCATGTTTTCGAGGTGAACAACACTAAGAGGTGTTTCTCTTGGAGCAATTATTAACCTTCTGTTTTCTTTAATACATACATCACCTGCACGGATAATCAGGTTTTCACTGAAACCATGAGCTAGGCCGGCTAGAGTTTTCATACTACATGGAACAATGAACATACCATCTATCCTAAAAGAACCACTTGACACTTTTGCACCCATATCTCTGTTATCGTAGATATAGTTAGCAAGGCTCTGTACATTTCTCACTATATGTTCAGTTTCCAACTCCATAGTTTTCATAGCCCATTCACTCATAATGAGATGAATTTCTGCTCCAGCTTCTCTTAACTCTTCAAGAAGTCTTACCCCATAAACAACTCCGGTTGCTCCAGTAATTCCTACGATTATCCGCAATTGTCATCACTCCACAATTTTTTAGTTATCGATATAATCAGCCAGCTTGATATCTTCTTCACCTGGAATACGAATCCGCTCAAATCTCCCTTCTGGAGCATCTAAAGGTACTGTTGCATCAATTCCGACCTTATCAGATATTCCGTTAGATGTTGAAGGGTCCAATTTAGAACCTAAAGCTGCAGAAACAACAATGCTGTCTTTAGAGAATTGGCATCTGGTTGCAATCGCCCATTCTACATCCTCCATATTAAAAATATCCACGTCGGAATCAACCACTACAACATGTTTTACTTCCTGGCTACTAGTGAAAGCCGCAAAAATGGCGTTTTTCCCTTCACCTTCAAAACGTTTGTCAATAGAAATAACAGCATGATACCTACATGTTCCCCCACGTGTCAAATGAACAGCTTTTACACTAGGTACCACTTGCCTAACAAGTTCGTACAATGTAGTCTCCCGTGGTATCCCACCCAGTAGTAAATGTTCGTTTGTAGCAGGTACGATTGTATGGTAAATAGGGTTATCCCTGTGACATATTGCCGTGATTTCTATAACAGGCTTTTGGCTTGCAGGACCATAGTACTTAGGGAATTCCCCAAAAGGACCTTCCATTTTCCTAACCTTTGGAAGCAATTTCCCTTCAATAACAATTTCAGCTTCTGATGGCACTTCTAGATCCACAGTCTGACATTTTACAAGAAGTTGTTTTCCTTCTTTGAGAGCATTTGCGATTTCTACCTCATCAACGCCCAGTGGTACTATTGCCTGAGAAGCTAGAAGAAGCAAAGGATCTACACCAATAACCAAGGCAATATCCAAAGGTTGGTTTTTTGCTTCCGCTTTCTGGTAGAAATGTGACAAGTGTCTAGGGAGAATTAATATCCCTAACTCATTTTTAGATAGAACATGGAGTCTATGGATAGATACATTTCTTTCCTCGGTCTCAGGATCTTTGGCAATCAATAATGCAGCAGTTATATAATGCCCCCCATCCTTCTCATGGTGCACGGGAATGGGCAGCTTCATAAGATCAATACCTGAAGTAATCACATTTTCCATTACAGGAGCCTCGCTGGCAGAAACACTTTTGCAAGGAAGGGGGTTGTTTTGTGCTATGCCATATTTTTTAATCATATTATCAACACTTGTACCCATTGCTTCGGCAAATATCTGCCTGTTATAGACAATATTGGAAACTACAGGTATTTTACAATTCCTGGGGTTTTTAAATTTTACAGCTGCTATGCCATCTAATTTTTTGGCTATTGCTGATAATTCAAAATTAAGATCAACTTCCCTAGTAACACTCTTTATTTTCTCCTCCTTTTCTAAGTGTTGGAGCCACTCTCTTAATGAATTTGTGATCATCC
This sequence comes from uncultured Clostridia bacterium, assembly GCA_964520055.1. Taxonomy (GTDB): domain Bacteria; phylum Bacillota; class Thermosediminibacteria; order Thermosediminibacterales; family Tepidanaerobacteraceae; genus DUNY01. The sequence continues at coordinate 26,910 of CAZFME010000005.1, read as the reverse complement.
TTACACCTCCATTTATGATTGCCAATATAACCCTCATATCGTTTCCTGTTTTAAGCTTAAGGTTTAAACTTGCATTAATTACATGATGCTATTCGCTTGATTTTCTCATATGATTTATCGACTTTTTCCTGAAGTTGTCTGATTTCATCCTCCGTAAGGTGCGCAAAACGCCCCATATACTTGATATACTCTTGTATTGGCTGAGGATTTTGCACTTCATAAGTGAACTTAATGACCCCTTCTTCTGCTTCCCATAAGGGAAAATAATTAGTCTCAACGGCTGCTTTTGACACCTCTACAGTATATTCAGTCTTGAACTTCCAACCGGTGGGGCAAGGGGCTAGCACATGAATATAAGCCATGCCCTCTTTGATAGCTTCCTTTGCTTTAAGTAGTTTTTGCATGAAATCTTCCGGATAAGCAAGATTGGCAGTTGCAGCGTACTTGATATCATGTAGAGCCACAAGAAGAGGAACATCTTTAGGATCTCCCTGTCTACCTCTTCCTATCGATCCTACCTGGGTAGTATTGGTCCAACTTCCAAATGGGGTCGTACTGCTCCTCTGAATTCCCGTATTCATATAAGCCTCATTATCGTAACAGATATATAGTATCCTTTCGCCTCTTTCAGCAGCAGCAGATAGCGCTCCAAAGCCAATATCAGCAGTAGCACCATCTCCAACAATAGCGACACAAATAGTATCTTTATTAATATGCTTGAAGTATCTTGATACACCTGTAGCACTAGAAGCCACATTCGTCATTAATGTACCATAGTAAGGAGCCTTAACCTTCGAACTTAACACATTACAACTTGGAGCCCCAAAAAGAACTATGTTATTACCAAGTATTCGTAATGTCAATCTGTCTAACAGTTCCATTCCACATCCTGCACAATAGGGGATACCCGGGGATAACAAATCCTCATCCATATGTTTCATCACAACTTCAGCTTTCTTATAGGTAAGAATATTATAAGGACATGCCTTACTACATTCGGGATTGTCACCACAGAGATCACATTTTTGCGACTTGTGTTCGCCTTGTTTCGGATATATTCCACCGAAGGGACATACAAGGTTACAGATATTACAGCCAACACAACGGTCAGAATCTAAAACAATCGTCCCTGAAGCAGATTTACTTATAGCACCGGTAGGACAGACACTGAGGCATTCAGGTTGGCTACACTGGTTACAGGTTAGTATTGAGCTAAAATTTACTTCTGGAAGATCAATTTTTTCTATAACAGGTTCAATGTATTGTCCCTTTCGCTTACTACAGGCTACAATACAAAGATCGCATGATTCCGGGCAATTATTTTCACTAACAACGAGGGTACCGTTTGACATTCCACTTTCCTCCTTTAGCATTCAAATTCCTTGATTTTGCGGTGCTGCATCATCAGCCAACAGGCCGTCTCCCTCGGCTTAGAGAGCAAAAGTTCTTTGTATTTCCAAGCTGGAACCTGTTCCCTGACTAAATACAGAAAAACTCCGGGATGAATGTATTTTTGGTTAAGTCCTTCAGCTCCCACTAAATAATCATTTTTAAAAAATAGTCTTATAAGTTTCCCCTGCTCTTCTTTTTCAATCAAATTATACTCTGACCCGGATTCTATCCCGTTGATTCCGATACTAAACAAGTCTGCTTCAAAACAACGAAGATAATTGCATGGAATCCAACCTTTATATTCCAGTTCTTCTCCAGCCATGTTGGCTCCAGCTATTCTCCCCTGTAAAACAGCCTCAGGTAAAATTGGGCAGGGGGCATTCTTTTTATCAAAAAATGAAGGTGCAGCAGCCACGTCTCCAGCGGCATATATATTAGGCAGGTTTGTTTCCATGTTTATTCCTACCTTCAACCCATTTTCAGACGGAATGAGGTTGCTTCCGATTTTATTTGGGTTAACGCCGGTCGCTATAATAAGACGGTTAACCGTCAATTTTTCACCATCACTCAGTAGTAATTCCAGTTTGTCATTTGTTTTTTTAGCAGATACAATCGTATTTTTTGTTATTACTTTTGCACCATTTTTTGCAAGTAGTTGTTCAACAGTCTTAACACTGTTTGAACTAAAATATTTACGTAAAAGTGAACTCCGAACGATAATAGTTACTGAATGACCAGCAAGACAAAGTTTTTCCGCTAATTCAACGGCAACCAAACCAGCACCGTAAATGGCGATTTCTTGCTTTGTATTAAGGGTGCGGCTAAACCTTTGAAAATCACTGTAGGTTCTAAAAGTGTAGTACTGGTCAGATTCAAGATTCTTAACTGGCGGAACCTTTGGACTGGCCCCAGTTGCAATAAGAAGCTTATCGTATGTTTCACGTTCTCCACTTTTATATTCAATCTCATTTGTTTCAGGTAAAACTTCTACTACCTCTTTACCACGTACAAGATTTATCTTCATATTCTTTATAAATTCGTTCCCTTTTTTAAATAAACCACTTTCAGTAAGTTCTCCGCTAAATAAATACGGTAACACTGTCGGTGAATAAGGGGGGAGTTCTTCCCTGTTTATAAGAGTAATCTCGGCTGTTTTGCTAATATTACGGATTGCTTGGGCAGCAGCTAAGGCAGCTGGACCAGCACCTATAATTAAATGCTTACATTTATCCATGGCGTCCTCCTTATTAATCCCAGATAAGCCAGTTGACTTCCGCTGTTTCTTTCCCTTCTAAAGCAGCGACAGTAACGGCTAAAGCTTTTTTAATGTGATCCGATGTAATATCTGTGCTAGCAAGACCATCAATAAAATCAATCATTTTGGGAGGCTTGTGCATATCAGATAAAACAGCTTTGGCCTCCATAAATAAATGACCACAATTCCATCCCAAACATATACTGCGGTCAATAACCGCAACAGCCCTCTTCCCATCTAAAACCTCACATATTTTTTCTCGCGGGTAAGGTCGGAACATCCTTATCCTTGCTAATCCGGCCTTAATTCCTTTTTCACGGGCTTGGTCGATAACAACTCTTGCAGTTCCTGCACAGCTACCCGCAGTAAGTATCAGTATTTCAGCATCATTAGCTCTGTAGGTATCAACCATACCTCCATATTGCCGACCAAAAATAGTTTGAAATTCTTTTTCTACTTCTTCTATTTTTGTTTTTACACGTTCTAATGCTTGGCTTGTTTTATAGCGATACTCGGCAAAGTCTTCTCCATTAATACTTATACCAAAGTGTAGTTTTTTGTTGGTAGCTAAATTAAGCCGCTTACTGTTATTGACCCGTGCAAGAAATCTATCCACATCTTCTTGTTTAGGTATATCAACTGGTTCAGATAAGTGGGAAAGATAAAAGCCATCATATGCTACTACTACAGGTAAAAGTATTTCCGGATCTTCAGCTAGGCGATATGCCATTATAACCGAGTCTAGGATTTCCTGACAGGTTTCAGGTTCAATCTGAATCCAACCACTGTCTCTTATGCTCATAATATCCTGGCGACCGCCACCTACTCCGCGCATGGAAGGAGTTTCACGAGTAACATCAACCATAACGGCTGGCACACGCATACCTGCACAATACATAAGTGCCTCGTTCATATAAGCTAGACCCCAGGAAGAAGTGGCAGTAAATACACGGCCTCCTGCAACACAAGCACCAGTAATTACGCTCATTGACGTGTGCTCGCTTTCAACTTCCACCATCTCACAGTCAAGTCGCCCTTCGGCGTAAAAATGAGCTAATTCCTCAGCTAGAGGCGTTTGGGGAGTGATTGGATACATTGCTATTACGTCTGGCCGTGACAGACGTACTCCATTAGCAGCAGCCTTATTACCGGTAAGTACCTTTATCAATTAAATAACCTCCTCTGCTTTCATCTTTATCGCATGTGCAGGACACTCATTGACACATACACCACATCCCTTGCAAAAATCCAAGTCCGGATGATAATACCCATCCTCGCCAAGCTTCATACATCCAACAGGGCAATATATGCTACACCACCCGCACAATCTACATGCATGCTTATCCAGTTCCGGCCTCCTGTATCGCCATTCTCCCGAGTGGACAGTGACAAGCTTTTCATCAACATCTGACCAAGCAGATTCAAATGTTGTATTATTGGGGTAATTGATTGTAGTGCTGACTTGGCTGGTTGTCTCTTCCTTTATTATTTCTTCCTTCTCAAAATGTGTTATTTTGACTTCATTGAAACCTCTTTCAAGACTTCTAATGTTTTTGGTTAAAACATTCCCACTAAAATACATCGACAAAGCTTTCTTGAGATCATCTAATTGTACAAGTTGAGTTGCTTTTGCAAAAGCACCCAGCATACACGTATTCGTAATAGCAAGACCTATTTCTTCAAGGGCAATGCTCACCCCATCGATAGTTGCCAAAATTTGCTGTTTCAGATTTAGATTCATAATGTTCTGTTCATTTTTAGTATTGGCAATTATAGTGCCTCCATATTTAAAACCTTTATAGCTATTTTTATTTTCTGCTAAAGATTGATCAATCATCAATATAATATCCGGTCGATAAACACGGGTACGTTCACGAATCGGTTCATCTCCAAAGCGTGCGAAAGCCATAACCTCTGACCCACGCCGTTCCACACCAAAAGATGGAAAAACAGATGAATATTTACCACCAAAAACAAAAGCGTTGGCTAACATTTCCGCAGCTATTACAGTACCTTGACCACCTCGGCCATGTATTCTCAATTCACCCATACGGTTAACCTCCCTTTTTATTAAAACTGATAATGAGATACTTTTTTACTCTGTTAATATTTTTTTACATATTATCCATTAATTGTGAAATACTATGGTTTTAGAATAAAGCGGGCATCAACGACAGTACATCCATCAGGGTAACAAAATACAGGATTAAAATCTAACTCTTTTATTTCAGGGTGAGAGGATATTAACCGCCCAGTGTTAACGATAACATCACATAATGCATCTATATCACAAGGTTTTTCACCCCTTACTCCTTGCAATAATTTATATACATTAGTTTCTTTCACCTGCCTTAAGGCTTCTTCCTTGTCAAGTGGGGCCAGACGGAAGGATACATCTTTAAAAACTTCTACATAAATACCTCCCATACCAAACATCACTACAGGACCGAACTGCTCATTCTGTAAGCCGCCGACCACAACTTCTACTCCCTTAGACATCTGTTTTTGGACAATTACGCCCTTTATTTCAGCTATAGGGCAATGTTTTTTAACATTATCCATAAGTTGCTCATAGGCTTCATCAAGCTGTTCAGAATTTTGAATCCCGGTAATAACACCACCTACATCGGATTTATGAATAATTTGTCTAGATAATATTTTTATCACTACAGGATATCCTATATTTTGGGCAGCTAAAAGACATTGCTCTTTATCAGTTACAAGTTCAGTAACAGGACAGGATATTTTATAAGCCCTACATATCTCCTGAGCTTCGATTTCCGGAATAACTGGTTCCCCATCAGAAATACACTTTTTGAGTATATCTTGGTAGTTCATATTATACTACCTCCTTGCATTTCTGTTTAAATAAGCTATATCTAACCATATTTTTCATGACCCTGGCTGCATCATCCGGATACTCAAATGTTGGCAATCCTTCTTCTTCAAGCATTGTTCTGCACTTAGATACGGCATTTCCGGCTAACATCACTGAAAGTAGCGGCTTCTTTTTTTCTTTTGGAACCGAGTTGTATCCTTCTAGGATTGCTTCTGCTAATTCTTCATCCCCGATAAAACCTGGAGGAGTGGTCATGAAAATAATTCCGTCGATTTCATCATCATTCATTAGTAACTTAATCACTTCAGCATGTGTTTTTGCTGTTACCGAAGCAGTCATATCAATATATCCATCCGGACTCCCAATATTAGCACTGGAAACTAAGTGCTTTGCCACTTCTTGTTTTAGTTCATCTTTAAAATGGGCCAATTGAACTTCGCCTGTGGATACAAGCTCATCTACACAAATTGTACTTGGCCCTCCTACAACAGTAAGAATACAAATCTTGTTACCCTTAGGCAACGGCATCTTGTCAAAAACCCTGGATGTATGATAAAACTCAGCCACGCTTTCCGCTCTTATAATGCCTGCCTGACGAAAAGCGCCATCATAAATATTATTGTTTCCGGCAATGGAAGCGGTATGGCTCAGCGCAACATTATTACCTATAGTTGTTTTCCCTGCTTTAATAGCAACAATCGGTTTTTTAAGTGCAACTTTAGCTGCTATTTCAAACATACCGCGTGCATCCTTTATACCTTCCAGATACATAGCAATTACTTTTGTTTGATCATCATCGCCTACATAGGCTAAAATATCTCTGAAATCTATATCTGCCATATTACCTAAGGATACAAGTTTATTGATTCCCATAAGCTTTTGATCTTTAGCCCATCTCAAGAATGAAGTGGCAAAAGCTCCACTTTGGCTTATTATAGTAACTCCACCTCTGGGAGTGTGAGGTGGAACACTGAAAGTAGTGTTGACTCTGTTATAGGTATCAACAACTCCCTGACAGTTGGGACCTATTACACGCGCTCCACTCTTTTTAATCGTGGTAATCAAGTCGTTTTGTAGTTGCTCCCCTTCCTTGGTACCTATCTCCTTAAATCCGGCTGTAACCACAATAACTGCACCTGCATCACCCTTTTCCTCACGTCTTTTTTTTATTTCACGGGCTACACTTAAGCTGTTTTGTGTGCCTACAGCGACAACAATCAAATCAACCGGCGATGGAATAGAAAGCAAGTTCGGGTAACATTTATTCCCGGCAATTTTATCCCTAGTGGGGTTGACAGGGTATACAATATCGCTTTGACTCATTTGTTTAGCATATTGATAAATCTGGTGGGTCGGACGACCCGGTGTACCTGATGCGCCTACTATTGCTATTCCCCTAGGTCGAAAAAAATCATCAATATTAGCCATTAACGATTCTTTCATTAATAATCACACACCTTAATAAGAATTAAATGACTTATCCTGAGCTTTTCCGTATAAAGCAAAGAACTATTACGAAAAATAAGCCTTTGAAGATTATTAAAAGGATGTTTATTCCTAATTACCTTTTTATCATTACTTTATAATTTTATAAGTACCAGTTATTTTTAATTGATATTGAATTTTTTTACCCATCCTTGAAGATTATCCCAAGTATCAGCAGGCAAAACTACGCCATTCTTCAATCTTTGCTCCTTCGTATTAGATTCAATTTCTCCGGGGAGGTAGATTTGGGTATAACCTTTTGCCAATTTTGACGCTTTAAGTTCCTTACGACTTTTTTGCATTGCATTAAAATATTCTTCTATATCCAAAAATTCTTCAATGTTTATCAATAATGCGAAATGGCCGATGTCTTGGGCATTCTCCAAGTCTCCATATAAAGATGTAATTCCTTTGCCATGATTAGAGCCTGTTAAAATACCAGCCATAATATCTATTACCAATGAAAGAGCGTATCCTTTTGGGCCCCCAACAGGTAGCAGAATTCCTTCCAAAGCTTCTTTAGCATCATTGGTTGGCTCGCCGTTTTTATTGAGCGCAATCCCATCAGGAAGTGGAGTCCCTTTTTGTGCAGCTAAAAACACTTTCCCGCGAGCTATAGCGGTTGTCGCCATATCCAGTATCACTGGTCCATCTTTGGAAGGAAAACCAAAAGATACTGGATTAGTACCAATACAGAGTGTTGCACCACCCCAAGGAGCCATTAATGGAGTGCTGTTGGTCATCACCATGGCACCCATGTTAGCTTTCGTTGCAAGTTCAGAATAATAGCCGGCAGCCCCAAAATGATTAGAGTTACGCACTGCAACCACACATATTCCTGCATTTTTTGCTTTCTCAATCCCCATCTCTATTCCCTTGCTCATAGCTACCTGCCCCAATCCACCTTGGGCATCCAACAACAGATGAGCGGCCTTTTCGCGAATTGTTTTTAATTTAGTAACTGGTTTCACTGAACCAGCCATAATTCGCTTCAGGTAAATATCAAGCCAACGAACACCATGGGAATCTACTCCCCTTAAATTTGCTTGTACCATTGCATTAGCAACAATCAATGCATCTTCTTTAGGTACATTAACCTTTTCCAATAATTGACACACAAGATTTTTTAATACCTCATGATTAACAGTCACTTCATTTGCCTTATCACAGTATGTCATAATTGATCTCCTTCTGCTTCTTTGATTTCTTATTATTTTTTCCCAAAATATCAGCTCATCAAATATCCTATACGGGTAATTTTTGTTATTTATTTAATTTGGGTGTTAGCAAACCCTTAAGTTTTATGAAAAGTGTTTATTTGTTTCCGATAATATAATTATTAATGATTATTTAACCTCTCCCAAACCTTAGGATTTACTATATTAGCAGGTTTTTTTCCTGAATATAAATCAACCACTGCACTCGCTGAGCCAATAGCCATTCTTTTCACTGCTTCAGCGGTGCTACCTGCAATATGTGGGGTCAAGAGGACATTAGGTGCTGTAAACAAAGGATTGTCAAGACTAGGAGGTTCTGACCGAAAGACATCTATGGCTGCACCAGCAATAGCTCCATTGTGGAGCGCATCGGCCAAATCTTGATCTATAATTAATTGTCCCCGTGCAGCATTGATTAGATATGCCGTTGGCTTCATCATCGTTAACTGTGTAGCACTAATCATACCCTCTGTATCTTTAGTTAGAGGTGTATTCAGGGTTATGAAATCAGCAGTCCGATAAACCTCTTCAACGCTTTTAACAATCCTTACTCCCTCTGGAACTTCTTTTTGGTATGGATCGTAGGCTATTACCGCCATTCTTAGAAGACCGTTGGCCTTTTCGGCAATAAGCCTCCCGATTTTCCCCAAACCTACAATGCCTAAGCATTTACCTGGTAACTCATTCCCACCCAAGTTATACTCTCTCACTAAACCGGGCAGGGAAGCGCCTGGGCTAGTAAGCCTACCTTCACGTAAAGCCTTGTCTCCATCAATTAGCTTTCTTGATAGTACAAGGATTGTGGCGATAACATACTCTGCAACCGAATAAGAGTTGGCATCAGGCACATTTGTAACTATAATATTTAACCTGTCGGCCATTGAGATATCTACATTGTTATATCCAATACCGGTACGGCTGATAATTTTCAGATTTCTCCCAGATTCTAAAACCTTTCCTTCTAATAAGCTAGTCCTGACGATAATTCCAAATATGTCATCAGACATATTCTCAATTATTGTTGCTGTATCCGTAGAGGATGAAACCACTACTTCAAGACCTGCCTCTTCGAGGATCTTTATCCCAGAAGGATGAATAGGTTCAGTTAAAAGGACTTTTCTCAAATCTATATACCTCCATTTTCATTATCATAACTGAACTGTATCGCTAACACATTGAGTGATATGCTCATCCTTATTTTTTTTGGCTTTTCTATATGATTTATAGAGCACAAATGCACATATCGACAAACCAACTATATCGGTTAAAAAAGCAGGTATGATTAAACATAGTGCCCCTATTACCCCAGCTATTCTTTCTACAATAGTCGCATTTGTAAAAAACCATCCGGTGACAGAACAACTTAAAACATATATCCCTAATGCCGTAGTAAATATAACCCAAGCAACCCAGTAAGCTGGTCCTTCCAAAAGCAAAGCTGGATCGCTAACAATCACATATGGAATAATAAAACCACCTATTGTGAAACCGAAAGCCCTAAAACCGGTTTTTACAGCATCAGCTTCTGCAATTCCAGCAGCTGTGTAGGCTGCCAGCGCCACAGGAGGAGTTACAAAAGAAAGAAGAGCAAAGTAAAACACAAAAAGGTGAGCTGATAATACAGGCACCCCAAGTTTCACTACAGTGGGCACCATTAATAAAACTACAATTATATATGCAGAAACCGTAGGCATTCCCATACCAAGAATGATACATACAATCATAATGGCAAAAAAGGTAAGCATTTTATTTCCTGCTGCCATAACCAATAATACATTGCTAAAATGCAGCCCCAGGTTTGTACTAACAACAACACCGATGATAATCCCTGCTGCAGCACAAGGAACAGCAATGGAAGGCAAAGAATGCAACCCTAATCTGAGAGCTTCAATACATTTCATGGGCGTCATCATGGTTTCTTTACGTAGAAAACTTAAGAGTATCAGTAAAATAGTAGACTTTAGGCCAGCGGCCATCAGAGAGTTGCCAATGGCCATAAAAACAACCAGCGTCACAAGAGGAATCATCAGGTGCCCAAAACGTTTCACCGAATCAGTAAGGTTGGGCAATTCATTTTTTTTAATACCTTTAAGTCCATTCTTTTGAGCATACAAATCAACTTGAGCAAATATCCCAAAATAGTAAAGCAATGCCGGTACTAACGCTGACAGGGCGATTTTCCCATAAGAGAACCCTGTTATTTCTGCCATGATAAAGGCAGCCGCACCCATTATAGGCGGCATTAACTGACCACCGGTAGAAGCAGCAGCTTCGACAGCAGCGGCAATATGCGAGGGGAAACCAGTCTTTTTCATAAGTGGGATGGTAAATGCCCCCGTACCGACGACGTTGGCAACAGCACTTCCACTGATAGAACCCATTGCTCCGCTAGCAATTACTGCTGCTTTCGCAGGGCCACCGCGAGCCCATCCAGCTACACAAATCGCTGCATCAATAAAAAGCTGCCCACCTCCACTGTGTTCAAGAAATGCTGTAAAAACTATAAAATAGAAAACATAAGAGATAACAGCACCAATCGGTATACCAAAAATACCTCCAGCCGAAAAAACCTGAGTATCAATGAAACTGCTAACACTAAATCCTCTGTGGGCTAGAAGGCCTGGAATCCAAGGCCCCAAAAAACCATAAACAATAAAAATACTGACAATAATGGTTAGACTCATCCCGGCAACACGACGTGTTGCTTCAAGAAGAACTAAAATAAGAACAATTCCCAGAAACAAATCCATCTTAGTTAGTTTATCAATAAAGGCAATCCTTGTTGCTATACGATCACCATTGATTAGAGTGTATACTATTAGTAAAAAAAGCATGGGGACAGAAAACGAGTTGGAAATCTTTTCCCATTTGCTTTGAGCGGGTTTAAAAAAGACCAAAAATAACACTAGTGACAAAAAGATGATTCGATGTGCTAGAACAGGGACTACCGCTAATGACATAGCTAATAGCTGAAAGATAAGTATGGCTAAAACTATAACTCTTTCTATCCATATATGCCAATCTCTTTTAATATCATCCAAAATTATTCCCCCCTAGAGGTTTTTTAATATGTCAAATGTTGATATAATTCCCTGGGGCAACATAAGATGCCCCAGGGACTTTTTTCTTATTTTATCCATCCCTTTTCCTTATAATATTTTTCTGCCCCTGGATGGAGTGGAACACTTCCATTTTTTGTAGGCTTCCATGCCTCCGTAGGTTCGAAACCTGCCAAGCTAGCATGTGCATCAACCAGCATTTCCTTATTTTCGCAGATTGCCTTTGTTATTAAATAAGCAATGTCTTCTGGCAAATCTTTATTAGCAATAACACCCGTAGGATAACCTATGGCAGGAATGTCTTCTTTAACGCCATTAAATTCATCTTTTTCAATCTTCAGGCCATTTTCATGTCCATATTTTTCACACAGTAGCTCTGCTTTGTCAGGATCCAGAGTTAAAAACCTAATGTTCCCTCTCAGACATAACTCAACGATATCAGGCTGTTTATACCCAATATTGTGTATGAAAAGGTCAGCTTGTCCATCCTGCATCTGCTGAACAGCTACCGGAAGATCAATATGGCTAACAGAACCTCCATTATCGATAATGTCATCGTAGGTCATACCATAAGCTTCAAGTACTTGTCTAGCCAGAGTTTCACCTGACCCCCCAGGTTGCACTGTAAGTAATCTCACTTTCATATTTTTGTCCTTTATATCCTGAATAGAATTGATACCCGAATTTTTAGTTGTCAAAATTCCTACTCTGTGGGGCTTATTTAAACCTCCAACTAGAGCTCTAATATTTGCCATCTTTCCTTTTTCTTCATAGTCCACAATCCCGTTATAAGCCCAGTTGCCAATAGCACTAAAAGACAATGCAATATCTGCTTCGCCATTATTTACTAAAATTGGGTTTCCAACCCCGCCTTGATAGGGAAATACATCAACTGTTGAACCTGCAGGTAAGTAGGTTTTGATTAGTTCCGCTATATTAACTGCATAGACATACCAACTCCCACCCATACTCATAGAAGCAAAATTTAAGTTGACTTGTTGATCTTTAGTAGATTCAGAAGGAGATTCAGATTGTTGTTGCTGTTTCGGTTCTCCACATCCTACAACCACAAGACTTAATATCAAAACAAAAATACACAGTAAACCTACTTTACTAACTCTAACTTTTTTCATTTTTTAATCATCTCCCATAGTATTTAATAAAAATCTGCCTAATCTTAGGCTAAAAGACAGACTTGTCTTCCCTACCAACTCAATAATTCTAAGAATCAAAAATTGTGTTGGGTTTGATTTTTTTGTTTGATATAATTTGGGAATTGTTAAAATAAATGGTTTATAATGGTCTTAATCGTCTAATTATGTAAATCAAATAACATCTAAAGTGAAATCCAACATAGGCCCATCAATAATTGCTCGTCCTACATCAACAATATCCGCACCCCCATTAATTATTAATTGCATGTCAGATAGAGTAATGCCACCTGAAAATGCTACCTCTACTTTTTCTCGCAAAACTGCACTTTTTAGAACCCTATCTACGATTTCCAAATCTCTTAGATTTCCTGTATCGACCATCAGTATACTTGCTCCAGCATCTACAGCGACCAACGCTTCTTGCTCAATTGTCTGTTTTTCCCCACGTAGCTGGACAGTTATAACGCGTTTCTTGTCATATGCTCGTGCCCTGTTTACTGCCGCTTCAACACCACCTAACATGCGAATATAATTTTTATCTAGATAAATAAATGGACATTCTGTAATTCTAATTCCTCCACCGCCAGTAACTATAGCTTGTCTTAAATCACTTCTTACTCTCGGGTCTACTTTTTTCCAGGCACCACAGACTATTTTAATGCACTCTCTAGCTTCAGTAACAAACCTCGCTGCGGCAGTAGCTACACCTGACGGTTTCCCAATAACTCCAAGAAGCATTTCTTCTGCACGGATAATTTTATTACTTGTCCCACTAGATCGAAAAACACAGCTTCCCTTTTCCAATCTATAACCTTCCGGAGCTATCCATCTTACTTCTAATCCTAACTCATCAGCTAAACTTCGAAGATTAGTTGAGCCGGAAAATATTCCATTCTGTTTTGAAGTAATTGCGAAATCAAATTTTTCCATTTCTAAAGGCACAAAAAGAAACTCCCGAAGCTCCATTGTCATCACCTACTTATAACTTAGGTCTATAGCCTAACTCCTTGGATATATCTGCTGCCGTTATTATTATTTTATCCACTGATTGCCGCAATCTATCGCCCTCCAGTCGTGATGTAGACCCCGAAAGACTGATGGCAGCACAGACATTGCCTTCATGGTTCATTATGGGTGCTGCTACGCACCGCAAGCTAGCCATGATTTCTCCATTGTCGATAGCATATCCTTGTGCTCTGATTTTCTGTAGTTCAGTTTTAAGTATATTGGGATCGGTAATAGTTTTTTGTGTATAGCGAGTTAAGCCTTTGGTCTTGACGATATGATCCACTTCACTGGGTTTGAGATATGCCAACATCACTTTACCTACTCCTGTACAGTGAGCAGGTAAGCGCGTACCTACTTGTGAAACTATACGTATTGAATGGTTACTTTCACGTTTATCAATATACAGAACTTCGCCTTTATCTAATACCACTAAATGGACCGTCTCCTCCATATCATTGACCAATTGTTTAATAAAAGGAGCAGAAACTTTTCGGACATCCCAGCTAGAAGCAACAACACTACCTATTTCAAAAAATCGTACTCCTAGCTTATATCGACCATTAAAGGGTGATTGATCCAAATAACCCGCATCACGCATTGTTGATATCAAGCCATGAGCTGTACTTTTGGGTAAAGCCAATTCATTTGCTATTTCCCCAAGTGACATATCTCGTTGTTTTAGAGCTAAAAGGTCAACAATCGCCAAAGCTTTAGCTACAGAACGTATCACTGGTGGATTATTCTGATCTATTATTGTCACACAATTACCTCCTTTCCCTAATATTCTTTTGTACTTTCCCTCCATTCATTATGTATATTTTGGGAATTTTCTCTTATACTCAAGGCTTTTTTCGGGGCTTTGACTGAGATTTAGTTTTGAATCTTGACTATGCTGTTTGTTGTTTAAGTGTTTTTTTCCCATCGGCTGTCCTATCAAAACAATTTTGTATGTATGTTGCGATCTTTTGTGTTAATGTTGAACCTTAGGCACCATAGTGTTGCTAAGTGGGTTAAAATGCTTCGTTTGGATAGGGTCACTTTGGATAGTAGAGAATTACTCATTGGTCCTACAAGGAAAGTTGAAAATATTTATATAATACTAATTCATTTACTAATTATACTATTCATCATTATCGAACGGCATTCAATGTTATTATCTTAATTCTTAATTCGGCAATCATCTTTTAAATTCCTTTTTTTTTTATATAAATTTGTTCGATAATGTCGAAAAATCGTCAGTTACTCCGAACGATCGCATCCATATCCTTCCATTTCCCAGAATTCAAAAGAAAATTTTAATTGTCAATATCTACGATTTGAGTGGATTGATGATACCTATAAATTTTACTATTTTATGTACTGTGATACCTCAGGTTTGGATATTACATATTCAAAATAAGAATTTTATCAAATGAATCCAACAAATTTTGGATCTTTCAAAAATAAAGGAACTTATAGGTTATTTGTCGAATTATATTAGTTCAATCACTATGTAGACAATCATTATTAATTTCGTAAATAAGGTCGTTTTTCAACGAAAAATTATACATAGCGACCACTTTGCTAATACGGAGGAAATCATGAGCGTAAAACCGACTCAGCAATCAATTACAATCCCTTTTATTGTTCTTTTTTTGACAATACTAATCTCTTGTTTTTTCTTTTTCACCGGTATCTACACGGTTTCGCCTTTACCTGATGATAAATCGGCTTTGATTATTGAAAATACGGTAATCTTGGATGATACATCTTTTATAATTGAGAACTATCAGGTGCTTCTATCATATAATATTATAAAAGAATATTTAGACCCTTACATTTTCTGGGATGCAGCCGAAAACAAGATTACCATTACAACATTTGATAAAACCGTTCGGCTTGCAACAGAGAGCTTGACTGCAATGATAAATACAAAGCCAGTAGAAATATCGTTCCCTGCAAAAACCTTGACTACACAGCCTTTCATACCCATTCGACTTTTACAGGATTTATATGGGATAAGAGTAAAAGTAATTCAAGACAAAAATCGGGTAGTCATTGATAAAAACCTTTCTACCCGCAGGATAGGTAAAATAACAACCGATGATGCTATTATGAAACTTTCACCTACATGGTTTTCCGCCAGTACTACAAAAGTAATAAAATTTGACGAACTTACAGTGTATTCTCTTGAAGACGGATGGTTTCAGGTCAGAACCAAAGATGGCCTAATCGGCTACATCCCAGAAAAGAAACTGGAGGTATTTGAAATGTCGGAAAAACCTCAGCAAAAGCCTGACCACCAGCGATACACTCCCGCCCGTGGCAAACTTAATATGGTTTGGGACTACATTCACAGAGTAACACCTGATAAAAGTCTGGAAACAGTTCCCCTAGGTCTTGATATAATTTCACCGACCTGGTTTTCCATCATCGACGGCCAGGGAGCCATCCAGAGCAAAGCGGATATATCCTATATAGAATGGGCTCATGAAAATAATTTGGCAGTTTGGGCCCTTATAAACAATGACTTTAACCCGGATATTACACACGAGTTTTTATCCAGCTCCGAAACTCGTGATAAGATCATTCGACAGATTTTAATGTACGCAGAGCTTTTCCGTCTGGACGGTATTAATCTTGATTTTGAGAATGTGTATCTCGAAGATAAAGACCTTTTGGTCCAATTTGTCAGAGAACTTACACCCATCCTGCGAGAGGCGGGTATTGTAGTCTCCATTGACGTTACCATCAAATCCACAAGCCCCAATTGGTCTATGTGCTATGACCGAAGAGAGTTGGGTAAAGTAGTAGATTATGTGATATTAATGGCATATGATGAGCATTGGGCAACGAGTCCCGTCAGCGGTTCAGTGGCCTCAATAGGCTGGGTTGAAAGGGGAATTACTACCCTTCTGGAAGATGTAGAGGCAGAAAAGGTTATCCTGGGTTTACCCTTTTATACTCGAGAATGGGAAGAAACTCACACAGAAAGCGGCAGCACCTCTGTGAAATCCCGGGCACTTTCCATGGGTCAAGTAAAACAAATTCTCGAAAAAAACGAAACTCAGATGAGTTGGGATGAAAAAGCCGGTCAGAATTATGCTTATTATAAGAAAGGGGATTCCATTTTTAAGATATGGCTGGAAGATGAAATGTCCATTAAGCTTAAAACTACCCTCATAAAAAAATACGACCTTGTAGGGGCCGCAGCTTGGCGAAAAGGATTTGAAGAACCTGAAATCTGGGATGTGCTTTATGACAACTTAAAATTGCCGTCAAAAATTTAAGTATCTTTATTCATATTTGGGCGGAACATTACAACTTTGTTGCGCCCTTTTTGTTTGGCTCCAAATAGCATTGCTTTATCAGCCTTGTTAACCAAATCTTCCACCGATACCGCATCAGTCGGATATGAAGCAATGCCTGCACTTATGGTAATATATACCTTATCTTTCCCGATTGTAGCCAACTCAGCTTTTTCCACTACTCCTCGGATGCGCTCTGCAATACCAATCGCCTCATAAGACGGTATACCCGGTAATATGATTGCAAATTCTTCACCTCCGTATCGGCCTATCGTATCCCTGTCCCTCACGTTTTTCTTTAAAAGATCGGCCAAGTTCTTGAGTATGGTATCTCCTACAATATGACCGTACCTGTCGTTATATGTCTTAAAATGGTCAACATCTATGATAATAAAACTGAAAATACCACCTGTATTGCTTACACTTCTGACCTGTCGCTTAAGCTCCGAGTATAAATAGGTATGATTATATAGCCCTGTAAGCCCATCAGTAACTGCCATCTGAGTAGTTTTATCAAAGAGATGCGCATTTGTTAAAGCAACGGCAGCTTGACTGGCTAAAATGCTCATCAATGTTAAATGTTTTTTTGTATAGATATAATTCTTTTTGCTGGTCAGGGTAATACCGCCGATCAGTTCTTTGTTATTTTCAAGCGGTACCACCAATATGGATTTTGTATCGGCAGGACAAATTGATAATTCCTTTAACCTTTGATCCTTATGGCAGTTGTTGATTATTTCCCCTTTACCCATAAAAACTTCACAATCGGATATTTGTTCACCGGGTTTTATTTTAGAATTTTTAAAATCTTCGCTTCCAAAGCCTTCAAAAATAGCCGGAACCAACCAACCATTCTGATAGACATATAAACATGCTGTATCCCAAGGCGCTATACTCTGAACAGAGTTTAATACTATATCCATGACCATCTCCACATCAAGAGTAGACGTAATAGTGACCGCCATATCATAAAGAGCTGCCAGTTCACGGTTTGTGCCGATTAAATTCAGATACAAGATGTATACATAAACCACAGTTAGATAAATGGCAAGAACTAACAAAGTTTCAAAAAAACCATGTTTGCTATATATGCGTACTATTGCTATACCGGCTGGAACTGCCACCAAATAGGTGAAAAAATCCAATGTCAAAGATTCTGGAAAGTTGTCAAGTATAGGTTTGTGAGACCTTAAAGCTAAATAATATTCTATCAATAGATTGTTTAATAAAAAATATATCACTATAGCTCCACCCTGAGCCACTATTTCATACAAAGGATAAGACCATGCAAAACTCTTTTTAATGAATAAATAGAACCCCATAGCACAGAAAAAGCTGATCATGTATTGACCAACATTAAACATGATCTTATCTATGCTGTCATCTAAATCATTTTTTATTTTATAATACATTTGACAGGCTAAAGTGCTTAGTGCCTTCATCATTGCAGCCGATATAGGCCCGAATATAAATATTGACGCATATACAAATCCAAATTCCATGCTAAAATGGTTGTTATTTAACTTTACAGCTTGCAATTCAGATATAATCATAAATAGTAGGAAGATTGCGTATTTTACCGGTGAAACTTCATCCAAACCAAGCACAGCAATAAACAGCACCAAAAGCCCACACCCCAAAGCCCCTATCACATATGTGTATTTTTTATGTGACACCATTTATTAAGCCCCCATGTGTCAACTTTTATATATAGTTCTACACAAAAATAATATTTCCTTTTATTTCATTGAAATAAAAAAAGACCCCTACTTTCAGGGTCTAACCGCGAAAGAAAGGGGGGCTTAAAAAAAGAACTAAGGGGTAAATCATTTAAGAAGAAATAGGGCTTTACAGATATTATTATACGACAAAATAGTAAAATTTGGTATAACTCGGTTGTCCTATTTTTTATAGGATTTTAGACCTATTGCAACATTTTTCTTGGCATGTAATAAATTTGTCAATTCCAGAACATCTTTGCATCTTAAATTTGTGCCGTTTATAAGTAGCAAAGCCGGTGCATTTATGAGCTTTAAAGCCTCTTGAACGCATATTGCAAATGGCATGTCGGATAAAAAAAGCAGTCTTAGCTCCAAAAATTGCCGTGATAGTCTTTGCAATATTTGCGTGGTTTGATCCCGGGAACCACAGTCAACTATCCACAGTTCTCTCGGTTTAACTTCTTTCTTGTAATAATCTCTCACAATACCTTCTACTTCATTTTGAGCGTTTTTCATAAAGATAATAACTTCCAGCTCCGGACTTCTTTCATCAGCATAATACGACAGACTTTCCCTGCAATAACAATATATAATACCAATAATGACGATAATCGTCATTAATATAAGTATTGTTCCGTTGGATAACAAAACATCTTGCATCAATCATATCCCCCTTATCTGCTTGACACACTTTAAATATATGTTATTCAGGGAGATATGAATTTGTGACTAGACAAGTTTGTTTCTAATCGCAAAAACTGCTGCCTGAGTTCGGTCCATCAAGTTGAGTTTACGCAATATGCTGCTTACATGATTTTTAACGGTTTTTTCACTGATGCCTAATTTATGGGAAATTTCTCCATTGCTCATACCTTCAGCGATATGTGCTAAGACCTCTTTTTCCCTAACCGTAAGATTTTTTCTTACACCATGACCGGGTACAGGCTGTGTCAGTCGATTATATTCAGCCACTAATGCCCGTGTTAAATTAGGTTGTATGTAAGTTTCGCCCCGATTTGCACTTCTAACTGCTTCAATGAGGCCTTGGGGCTCTATATCTTTTAACACATATCCTGATATTCCAAGTTTAATAAGTTCCAGGAGATACTCTCTATCATCGTACACCGTCAGGATTACTATTTGTGTATCGACACCTTTCTTTTTTAGAGTTTTCGTCACCTCAATACCGTTCATTCTTGGCATGTTTATGTCTAGAAGAAGAACTTGAGGCTTTTTATCAAGGACCTGCTCGATGGCTTCACTCCCATCATCAGCTTCACCTATAACCTCAATGTCCTCTTCCATCTCCAGGATTTTCCTGAGGCCTTTTCTCATAAGTATATGATCATCGGCAAGTACCACAGTAATTATCCCCAAAACTAAATCCTCCTTTCCGAGCGATGAGTAAAGGGAATACTTGTAAATATTTTCGTCCCTTGGCCCGGCTCTGATTCAATGTTAAAAGAGCCGTCTACAAGGGCAACCCTTTCTTTTATGGTCATAATACCAAAATGTTCTTCTGTACATTTGCCATCTTTCGCATATATTTCAAAACCAACACCGTCATCTATTACAACTAAATTCACCATCCCATTGCCAAACTCTAATTTTACAACACAGCTTTTTGCTTTTGAATGTTTTCTCACATTTGTAAGAGCTTCCTGAATTACTCTAAAAAGAGTTACTTCGATATCAGAATTAAGTCTAGTTTTATCCCCAAAAATACGGAAATCCGTTTTTATACCGGTTTCTTCCTGAAATTCCTCACAATACCGCTTTGTCACCGCTCGAAGGCCAAGGTCGTCCAGGGACGATGGTCTTAAGTTAAATATAATATTTCTCAATTCTTGTAAGGATAATCGCACAATATTTTTGAGTTCTTTAAGCTCCTTTTTGGCCTCATTCAAATCTCTTTCCAGAAGCCTCTCGCAAATCTCTGTTTGAATAACTATGTTGGCCAGTGTCTGAGCAGGACCGTCATGAATATCTCGAGCCACACGCCGTCGTTCCTCTTCTTGGGCTTTTATGATTTGAGCGGCAAGGTTACGTCTTTCACTGATATCTGAAATATGTCCTGAGACATCCTCCAGATTACCTTTCAAAAAGCCCAAAGCCACACCTAACTGCATCATCAAATGCTCCGATTGATTCAATATACTAAGCATGCTCTTTAGATTTCGCTCCAGATCATCTCGCTTTTCTCTGAGCTGAATCTCTATTTGACGTTCCAAAGAAAGTCTTATCTGTATATCTTTAGCTTCTTCATAAGCAGCTTTTATATCTTCCTCAGAGTGTTTTTCAAAATCTCGACTTACCATCATTAGCTTAAACTTAGCAGATTTTTCAAGCCTAACAAGATTATCAACCCGGTCTATCGTAGCTTTAACCCGAACTTTCAATTCCTCAAGTTCCTTCTCAATACGCTCACATTCCTGTTTGGAATGCTCGAATATGTTGAAAATCTCTTTTTGCCCTTTTTCTATTGCATCAATAGTGGAATTTATCACTTCGTCCAGATACTCTATATCCATACGAGCTTTATTCATAAAAAACCCTCGCTTACTTTAATTCAATATTACTCATGTATTCTATATAACCGGCAAATTTCCCTTCTTTTTTACACAAAATAACAGTTTCGCCGCTGGTTTTACCTTTTTGTTTTTTATGACTGCTAGAAATAAAAAGCAGCCCACTAAAGGCTGCAAACTTAATTTCTCAATACCTGTGTTTTGTCGACTCTCTCCCAAGGCAGTGCTAATTCCTCCCGCCCAAAGTGTCCGTAAGCAGCTACCTGCCTATACATCGGTCTTCTGAGATCTAGATCCCGTATAATTGCACCGGGACGAAGATCGAAATTGTCCGTTATAAGTTTTTCTATTTCTTTATCATTTAAAATACCGGTGTCAAAAGTGTCCACCATTATAGAAACCGGCCTAGATACCCCTATGGCATATGCCAGCTGAACCTCACATCTGGATGCAAGACCCGCTGCAACAATATTCTTAGCTACATACCTTGCTGCATAAGCAGCGGAGCGATCTACTTTCGTGGGATCTTTACCAGATAGGGCACCTCCACCATGTCGCCCGAAACCGCCATAAGTATCAACTATGATCTTGCGACCTGTCACACCCGAATCGCCATGTGGTCCACCTACCACAAACCGACCTGTGGGATTTACATAAATTTGCGTATTTTTATCAATGAGATGTTCCGGAATAATTTTTTTAATAACTTCTTCCGTAATACCTTCTTTCAAAGTCAACATTTCCACAGAGGCCTTATGTTGGGCTGAAACCACGATCTTGTCCACTCTTACGGGTTTTGAATCCTCATACTGAACTGTTACCTGCGTTTTTCCGTCCGGTCTTAAAAACGGAAGCACACGGTTTTTTCTGACATCTGCCAATTTTTTTGCCAGTTTGTGGGCAAGGGAAATTGGCATGGGCATGAGTTCGGGTGTTTCGTTTACGGCATAGCCAAACATCATACCTTGATCGCCGGCACCAACCTTATCTACTTCATCAATGGTATCCATACCTTGCCTCATTTCATAAGCATGGTTTACCCCCATTGCTATATCCGGTGATTGTTCATTAATACTTGTAACTACAGCACAGGTATCACA
>CAZFME010000005.1:0-4855 GCA_964520055.1 uncultured Clostridia bacterium | reverse complement strand
GGTATACCCTATTTCTCTTATTGTCTCTCGGGTAATGTTGGGAATATCCACATAACAATCGGTGGTAATTTCACCCATAACCAGCACCAGACCTGTAGTGACAGCTACTTCACAAGCAACTCTCGCCACGGGATCTTTGTCTAAAATGGAGTCAAGTATAGCATCGGCTACTTGATCGCATATTTTGTCAGGATGACCTTCCGTGACTGACTCCGAAGTAAATAGAAAGTTTTTCCCCATTTTGTACCTCCTCTTTTATGCTCTATGACTGTTAATTATTCGAAATCACTGGGGTTTACCCGCATGTCAAAGCCGTTTTTCATGTTATTAAGAGCTACTTTGATACTTTCGATGACCATCCTCTGAATAAAAGGGTGATAATATAAGGGTTTTATATTCATATGCAAAAAGGCACACAGGGTGGTTTTGGCTAGTTCCGTCTGCCCGGCTTTATCTAGAAAATCCGCAGAAAATTCCAACATCCTCTTTATCTTGTCTGCATTTGGTTCAATAAGCTCTTCAGTGAATTTCGAAAAAAGCTTTTCAGCTTTTTGATATGTCATCTTTTTAATTAAATATCCCTTTCTGGACTTGTTTTCTTCGGCATAATCATAGACCCGTGGCTGTGCTATGAACCAATCATTAAAAAAATTATGGTTAAATAAATCAAAGGTGTTTTTATAAAATTCTTCATCTTTTCCAATGGACTCCAAATCATAAGCTGCAAATTGCGGAAAGTAAGATTCGCAATTTATATGACAATTTTTTTCCAATAAGTGTTTCCAAAAATAAAACTGATAGGGAAAAGGGTTATCTCTTGTTTTATTAAGAAACAGTGCGTCACCTAACAATGTAATAGCATAATCTAAGTCACATTTTGTTACAACCGTTGTTTTTGAATATTCTTTGACCGAAGCGTTGAATTCCCGTGTAGTTATATGGGGAACTCCCCAACAGTCTTTAACCCCCATGTCAGTACTTATAAGTAAATTCATAAAGCTAAGCTTTCGACTTTTAAAAGGGTTTTTCCATGCCATCCACAATACCCTACTGCCTGTGCCGTCAATGGAAGAAATAAATACTTTTGTCGGGTTCCGAAGCTTTTCCCAAGGTTCGAAAAATTCCATGGACACACCGTTAAATTTCAACCTTTGGGACTCACGATGAGCAAGTTTTTGTATATCTTCATCGACGGCTTTGGTTGCCAATTTAAATAAAACATACAAGGCTTTACCGGATTTGATTTGCCCCAAAGCTTTTATTGCTTCATAAGCCACCGGAGGATCATCGATTGATGCAAGTATTTCTAGCAGTAAAATAGACCTTTCGTCTTTCTGTGCTCCTAAATCTTTTAGGTATGCCAGCTTCATTTCCAAGGTAAATTCATCTAAGTCATCAAGAATGTAAGGAATTAAAAAAGGATCGCTTTCTATATCTTCCAGCATTTCTACCATTGAATCAGATGCCATTTTGTCAAAGTCTTTCATTATTATTTCAAGTGGAAGTTCTCCCGCATCTATTCCGTAATGGGTGAGTACCGCCAGTATTCGTGCTTTTATCCGATCAGAAACGTTAGGCATAATTAATATATCCATTAGCGGTTCAACTACACTATAGTCATTGGCAAATTCCAATGCATAACATAAGATAGGAGCCAGTTCTTCGTCGTTTTGCCTGAGTTTTGACAGACAAACGGGCACTACCTGTTCTCCAATGCGAAAAAGCCTTTTCATGGATTCATCCATTTGCCATATTGTCTGTTCTTTATCTTTTAAAGACTCCAGATAGTCTAATATTTGTTTTTTATATAAAAGTCGGTAATCGACTTTAGGGGCTTTTTCCCGAATTCTCTTCTGCATTGC
Source organism: uncultured Clostridia bacterium (assembly GCA_964520055.1). Taxonomy (GTDB): domain Bacteria; phylum Bacillota; class Thermosediminibacteria; order Thermosediminibacterales; family Tepidanaerobacteraceae; genus DUNY01. Next base: position 2,993 of record CAZFME010000005.1, on the reverse strand, counting down.
CCGCTCCTTTCTGTAGCTATAACATTCACTCCGTATATTATATTATAATAAACTCTTTTTCGCAATGTCGCTTTAAACTCAACTTAGCAAAGTCGATCTAGCCTCGAGCGCTTTTTAGTTCTTTACTGCACCTACAGCTTTTCCTCTCTTTTGGAATCTTACTGATGATATCAAAAAGCAAGCCCTTCAGATGTTCAATATTTTCATTGAAGACCTTGAGAACCGCCTCGTGGCTTACCGGTTCAATATCGGGATTATCTTCTAGACCTGCATCATAGTCTGTAATAAGTGAAATGTTAGCATAGCAAATCTCCATTTCTCGGGCCAGCACCACTTCCGGATATTGGGTCATATTGATAACTTCCCATCCGTAACCGGCAAATTCCCGACTTTCAGCCTTCGTAGAAAACCGAGGTCCTTGGATAACTACAATCGTTCCCTTTTTATGCACAGGCAGGCCTTTGGCTTGAGCCGACTCTATGGCTATTTCCCGAAGTTCGGAGCAGTATGGCGCTGCACCACCTATATGAGTTGTAATAGGGCCATCATAAAAGGTGTCTTTTCTTCCCCAAGTACGGTTAACAAACTGATCACATATGACAAAGTCTCCGGGCTTTACATGTGGCTGCAAGCTGCCAGCTGCGCAGGGACCCAATATTCTGGTAACACCTAACTTTTTCATGGCATATATATTTGCCCGATAATTTATCATGTGTGGCGGAAGACGATGATCCTTCCCATGTCGGGGCAAAAAAGCCACGGTCTTATCATCCATCTCCGCCAAAGCTATCTTGTCACTTGGGGGACCATAAGGGGTTTCCACAGCCACCTCCCTGACATCATTCAAAAAAGAATAAAACCCGGAACCGCCAAAAATTCCAATATCAGCCTTAATATCCATTAAGAAAACCTCCTCATCTTATTAATTATATTTTATTTGAACAAAGGTTTTTTATATCAAGTCCAAGAAAGCCTTTGCTTTTTGCGCAAAAACTCTTTGCATTATAAACTAATTTTTATAAGAAATGTTATTCATTACCATGAAGATAAACATTCACAAATATAATTTTATCACAAAAAAATATTAAATGCGAAAACTTAACAAAATACTGGATTGCTTTTAACCGTGTAAGTGATATTAATTACCGTAGTGTCTTTGCATTTTTTTTGAAATAAAAAAACATAGGGGTTAGTTCTCTTGTTAATTCCGAATAAGAGAACCAACCCCTATGCCTCTAAGGGCTCCAATGATACCACGGCAGGCAACCTGCTCTGACAGCGAACTTAAACACAGGGTCGTCTCCTCGTGGCACATAGGGCGATTCCAAATTATTTATAGTTAGCGTTGGTTATATGTATTTTGAATGATACTTTCCTATCGCCTATCCCATAAATTGCTCTTATAGTTGTATTGGCTAGTTTTATATCTCTTCCGATATACTTTTAGGCTGTAAGAATAGCATCAGATAGTCAGCACCACCGGCTTTAGAGTCAGTGCCGGATAGATTAAAGCCACCAAACGGCTGGCCTCCCACCAACGCTGCGGTGCATTTTCTGTTTAAATACAGATTTCCTACATGGAATTCTCTACGAGCTATATCCAGGTTATTTTTATCTTTGGAATACACTGACCCGGTCAGACCATAAACGGTATCATTGGCTATTTCTAGGGCTTCATTGAAATCCTTGGCTTTAATAATGGCTAAAACCGGCCCGAATATTTCTTCTTGAGCTATGCGTGCTTTCGGATTTACTCCTTCGAAAATCGTAGGGGCAATAAAGTAGCCTTTTTCACCTACTTGTTCTCCTCCAACCAGAAGCTTGCCTTCAGTTTTGCCAATTTCAATATAGTTTAATATGTTTTTAAGAGCTTTACTGTCTATAACCGGGCTTACATCTACATCATAATTTCGTGCAGGGCCTACTTTTAGTTTTTGTGTTAATGTAATTATTTTATCTACGATTTCGTCATAAACATCTTCTAAAATTATAGCTCGGGAGCAAGCAGAGCACTTCTGCCCTTGAAAGCCAAAGGCTGAAGTTACAATTCCTTGAGCTGCAGCATTTAAATCTGCAGTTTTATCCACAATAATGGCATTTTTGCCGCCTAATTCGGCTATGACTCGCTTTATCCAAATCTGCCCTGGCGCAAAATCAGCTGCCATTCGATTGATCCTCAAGCCTACTTCTTTTGAACCGGTAAAGTTGATGAATCTTGTCTTGGGATGTCTTACTAGATAATCTCCCACTAAGTCTCCGGAACCGGGTAAATAGTTTACTACTCCGGCAGGTAAATCCACTTCTTCTAAAATTTCCATAAACTTGGCTGCAATAATGGGTGAATTGCTTGCCGGTTTTATTATGACTGTGTTGCCAGTGACGATACTTGAAGCTGTCATTCCGGTTAATATAGCTAAGGGAAAGTTCCACGGAGAAATTACTATACCTACACCTAATGGGATGTATTTGCATTCATTTGTTTCACCGGGAACCGGGCTAACCGGCATGCCTTTGTCATACTCTAGCATCTGACTGCCGTAATATTCCAGAAAGTCTATAGCCTCAGCTACATCGGCATCAGCTTCGACCCATGTCTTGCCTACCTCTTCTATTAAGAGAGCCGAAAGTTCATATTTTTGTTGGCGCATCTTTGCAGCAATTTGAAAGAGGTAGTTTGCTCTTGCTTTAGCTTCCACCCTTTTCCATTTGTCAAAAGCTTTGAGGGCTCCTGCCATTGCTTGTTCAGCCAGATCTTTATCGGCTTTTGCTACGGTTCCGATAATCTCACTGCCATTGGAGGGGTTTATTGAGGTAATTTTATCTTTGGTATCTGTTTTTTTACCTCCGATTATCAATGAATAGTGTTTGCCTTTTTGCTTATCCAATTGGCTTAAGGCTTCCCCCATGGCAGTTTGGTTTTCTTTCAATGTAAAGTCTGTAAATGGCTCATTTTTAAAATTTAAAAGCATTTCGCACTTCCTCCTTTTATTTAT
>CAZFME010000004.1:43982-50698 GCA_964520055.1 uncultured Clostridia bacterium | reverse complement strand
CTGGGCCTGGTTCACCGGCACGAACTGTCTGGGGTTTTACATGGTCTCATGCGGGTCCGCTGCTTTACCCAGGATGATGCTCATATTTTCATGACGCTTTCCCAAATCGAAGATGAGATAATGGGTGTTATAGATTTAGTTGATTATTTTTATAAGATATTCGGCTTTGAATACAATGTGGAACTTTCCACGCGCCCGGAAGACTTTATGGGTTCAGAGGAGTTGTGGGATAAAGCCACCGAAGCTTTGCAAAAAGCTCTGGATAAAAAAGGCATGTCCTACAAAATCAATGAAGGTGACGGTGCTTTTTACGGCCCTAAAATAGATTTTCACTTAAAAGACAGCTTGGGAAGAACCTGGCAATGTGGCACTATTCAACTTGATTTTCAAATGCCCGAGCGTTTTGACCTGACATATATCGGAGCCGATGGAGACAAACACCGTCCGGTTATGATTCACCGTGTCATCTTTGGGAGTCTTGAACGTTTCATCGGGATATTGATTGAACATTATGCCGGAGCCTTCCCTGTTTGGCTTGCTCCTGTTCAGGCAAGAATTCTACCAATAAGTGAAAAACACATGGATTATGCCCGGCAAGTGAAAAACCGTTTGGAGGAAGCCGACATTCGAGTGGAATTGGACGAAAGAAATGAAAAAATAGGCTATAAGATACGAGAAGCCCAAGTTCAAAAAATTCCCTATATGCTCATAGTTGGTGATAGAGAAGCCAGTGAAAATATGATTTCAGTGAGAATGAGGGAAAAAGGGGATATAGGGCCAAAATCCATTGAAGCATTTATTCAAGAAGTTAAATTATTAACTTCAAAATTTAATTGACAGTAAAGGTTAAAATATGATATATTTACTCATGTAATCAATAATAATTTTTAAGCAGAAGACTCACTTCTCACCTTATGGCGAAAGCTTATAAGGTTAATTACCCCGTTGATCTTAATTAGGGACGAGTGTTTTCTGCTCGTTCCCTTTTTATTTAATTATTTTTGGAGGTGAATAGTATTAGTAAAGACAGAGACATACAGGTGAACCATGAAATAAAAGCCAGAGAGGTAAGATTGATAGGACCCGATGGGAAACAACTGGGAATCATGTCACTAAAGGACGCCTTGCGTTATGCTCAGGATGCCCAGTTGGATCTGGTCAAAATCGCTTCTGCTGCAAAACCACCGGTATGCAAGGTAATGGACTTTGGGAAGTTCAAATATGAGCAGAGTAAACGCGAAAAAGAGGCTCGTAAGAACCAGAAAGTAATCAATGTAAAAGAGATTAGAATGAACCCGACCATTGATGAGCATGATTTTCAAGTTAGATTAAGAAATACCTTGAGATTTTTAAAAGATGGCGACAAAGTTAAAGTGAGCATCAGATTTCGCGGTAGACAAATGGCCCATACAAAATTGGGAGAAGAAGTTTTAAATAAAATGGCAGAAAATATTAAAGAACTGGGTGTAGTTGAAAAAAAGCCCAAAATGGAAGGCAGAAATATGATTATGGTTCTTTCGCCAAAACAGATCACAACCAAGGAGTGAAATAAATGCCAAAGATGAAAACCCATAGAGGCGCTGCAAAAAGATTTAAAGTTACCAAGTCAGGGAAAATAAAAAGGACAAGGGCCTATAAAAGCCATATACTGACTAAAAAAACTGCAAAGAGGAAGAGACATTTAAGAAAATCGGGAATTTTAAGTAAAGCCGATCAAAAAAGAATCAAACAGGTAATACCTTACATGTAATGCTAAAGGAGGATAATTATGGCACGCGTTAAAAGAGGAGTCACTGCTCGTAAGAAACATAAAAAGATTATTAAACTTGCAAAAGGATATAGAGGATCGCAAAGTAAATTATATAGACCTGCTAATCAGGCAGTTTTAAAAGCCCTGTCTCATTCCTACAGAGGCCGAAAGCTAAGAAAGAGAGACTTCAGGAAACTCTGGATTGCCAGAATCAATGCGGCGGCTAGGTCCAACGGAATGTCTTATAGTAGGTTTATTAACGGGCTTAAAAAAGCCGGTATACAGATCAATCGCAAAATGCTGTCTGAAATGGCGATAAATGATGCCAGCGGTTTTACACAATTGGTAGATATTGCCAAGGCAAACGTTCAATGAAAAAGCGGCCTAGGTCGCTTTTTTGGACTTTTCGGAGGCGGTCAAGATTAAATTATTACATACAGGAGCCAAAAACTTAAAACCCACTCAAATACTGGCCTTTGGATTTGCATTTCTGATACTGGCAGGAGGTGTTTTTTTAAGCTTGCCAGCAGCTTCAAAAAGCGGTCAGAGTATTGGTTTTTTAAATGCCTTATTCACTGCTACATCGGCGGTATGTGTTACCGGCCTGGTCGTAGCTGATACCTATACACAGTTTACAATCTTCGGTCAGATAGTTATCATGTCTTTAATTCAGATGGGTGGCCTAGGGATAATGACCATGGCTACCTTGGTTTTCTTGTTGTTGGGGAAAAAGATAACATTAAGAGAACGCCTTGTAATGCAAGAAGCTCTGAATCAACTGACATTGTCAGGTCTTGTGAAACTGACCCGGCATATATTGTTCATAACTCTTACTTTTGAAGGGATAGGAGCTGTGCTTTTATCTATACGATTTATAAAATTTTATGGACTGGGGCAAGGTTTGTTTTATGGGTTATTTCATGCAGTTTCCGCTTTTAACAATGCGGGATTTGATTTAATAGGCGGATTTAGAAGTCTTATACCTTTTGTAGAAGATCCCATTATAAACGTTGTGATAATGGGCCTCATTGTATTTGGTGGACTCGGATTTTCAGTGATCTACGATCTGTTATCTACAAGAGATTTTAAGCGCCTTTCTCTGCATTCCAAAGTCGTTATTACCATGACGGGCGTGCTGCTCGTCTTGAGTTTTATAATATTTTATTTACTGGAATATTCTAACCCAAAAACACTGGGTTTACTTTCTCCACTTGGGAAAGTTTTGGCTGCAGCATTTCAATCTGTCACACCAAGGACTGCCGGTTTTAATACACTGAGTCTTTCAGATTTGACAATGGCGTCAAAATATTTTACCATACTTTTAATGTTTATAGGAGCATCTCCGGCATCTACGGGCGGAGGTATAAAGACCTCTACCTTTGCGGCGATAATTATGATGATCTATACAGTACTTGCCTCAAAAGAAGATGTTGAGATATACAAAAGGCGTATACCTGCTGATAATATATTTAAAGCTGCGGTCATTGCAGTTATATCTTTGCTGTTGGTATTTGTGAGCTCCTTTTTACTGACTGTTACAGAACGAGTAGATTTCTTGTCGATTCTGTTTGAGACAACTTCGGCCTTTGGCACGGTTGGTTTAAGTTTAGGTATCACCTCCGGGCTGACGAACTTTGGTAAAATTGTAATAATGCTGACCATGTTCGCAGGCAGGGTGGGGCCGCTAACTCTTGCCATGGCTCTTGGCAGCCGAATAAATAAAGCATTGATAAAGTTCCCTGAAGAGCGAATCCTCGTTGGTTAAAATAGGAGGTGGATTCCGTGAAACAGTTTATTGTTGTTGGATTAGGCCGTTTTGGATCAAGTCTTGCTACAACATTGTACAATGCCGGTTATGATGTCATGGGAGTTGATAGTGATCAAGAAATCATACAGAATATAGTTGATAATATTACCCATGCGGTTCAGGCCGATGCTACCGATGAAAATACCTTAAAGGCATTGGGTGCCAGAAATTTTGATGTGGCAATAGTCAGCATAGGTGGTAATATTCAGGCTAGCATACTAGTGACACTCATATTAAAAGAAATCGGCATCAAATATGTAGTGGCAAAAGCACAAAATGAGTTGCATGGTAAGGTATTATACAAAATAGGGGCTGATAGAGTAGTCTTTCCTGAAAGGGATATGGGCATCCGGGTGGCACATAATTTGGTTTCATCAAATATTTTGGATTATATAGAACTTTCGCCGGAATATTCCATTGTAGAAATAACCGCTATACCGGCATGGTTTGATAAAAGCCTTAGACAGCTTGATATGAGAATTAAATACGGCTTAAACGTCATGGCCATAAAACGTCATAATGATGTAATCATATCACCTCATGCAGATGATATGATATTAAAAGGTGATGTCCTTGTGGTAGTTGGGCAAAAACGGGATATTGAAAAGCTGGAAAAACATTATTAATACAGTAAGCAAAGTCATAAAAATCGGGTGTTGGGTAAAATGTTAAAGGAGCTTTCCAAAAAGCAACAAAAACTAATAAAAGGTCTAAAACAATCCAAAAATGCCAGGCTGAAAAACCGCTGTTTTATTGTTGAAGGTTTGAAAAATGTAGCTGAGTCACTCAAGTCAGATTATGAAATAAGATATATCGTGGCATCGGAGGCTTTCTTCGAGCTGAATGACGGTTTTGTAAAAAAAATGGCCGGGAAAATTCCGAGAAACAGATTATATCAGGTTTCAGACAAGGTATTTTATGAGCTGTCAGACACGGTTACACCTCAAGGTATCCTGGCTGTAATCAATATTAAAAATACTGATATTGAAAACATACTCAAAGAAAATTTTCTGATAATTGCCTTAGACCGAATACAAGATCCGGGCAATATGGGGACAATAATAAGGACAGCTGACGCTGCCGGTGCTGATGCCATTCTCATCGGAAAAGGGTGTGTTGACATATACAATCCTAAAGTTGTTCGATCCGCCATGGGGTCATTGTTTCATATGCCATTTGTGCAAACTGATGATTTAATCAAGACACTGATCATGCTTAAAGAAAAGGGTGGCAAAATAGTAACAACCCATTTGGAAGCCCAAAAGCATTATTACAATGTGAATTACAAAACTGGTACCGTTATTGTCATGGGATCAGAAGATGAAGGGGTATCAAAAGAAATAGCAAATATTTCCGATGAGTTAATTAGAATTCCCATGCCCGGTAAAGCCGAGTCGTTAAATGTAGCTATAGCCCATGGTATCATAGCTTTTGAGGTAGTAAGACAAAGAATTAAAACCACGTCCTTTCACTTGTAAATAGTTTTTTGCTATGCTATAATAATTGTAAACCTTATCGGAAAGGGCGTGGTCCAATGCTGACCGCCGACTTTTTTTGGAATATTTTTGAGGTTACCGGATCTATTACGGCTTATCTTATTTATAGAGAATTACTGGTGTCATAAAAGGCTATGAAGGAGAGATTAAGTGGGGGAACCTTTCAGGGAGAGAGGGTCAGTGACTGTAAGCCCTCTTAGGAAGAATCCGCCGAAGTTCACTCCGGAGCCGGGTGGTTGAAACTCAGTAGGCCGCCCCGGTTTTCACCGTTACGGAATCCATGAGAGTTTGTTTTTTCAAACTAAAAAAGGGTGGTACCACGGAAGAAAACTTTCGTCCCTAGCTGGACGGAAGTTTTTTTGTTATCTAATTTATGCAGGAGGTTACTAAATTGAAAGAAGATCTAATGCGCTTAAAAGAAAAGACCTTAGAAATCTTATCCAGCTCTAAAAATATGGATGAATTAAATGATCTCAAAGTAAAGGTCCTGGGGAAAAAGGGGGAACTTACCCAAATACTTCGGAGTATGGCAAACCTTACCTCAGAAGAAAGGCCGGTTATTGGGAAACTGGCAAATGAAATAAAAGATAATTTGGAGCGGAAGTTCTCCGAAAAGACCCAAATACTAAAGCAAGCACTAAAAGAGAAACAAATAGAACAGGAGTTCATAGATGTAACCATTCCGTCAAAGATTTGCTTAGGCGGCAGACATCCCCTTACCCTGGTAATGGATGAGATCAGGGATATATTTACAGGCCTTGGATATCATGTGGTTGAAGGGCCGGAAATCGAACTGGATTATTACAATTTTGAGGCTTTAAACACACCACAGGATCATCCGGCCAGAGATGTCCAAGATACCTTCTACATCACAGAAGAAATATTGCTTAGAACTCAGACATCACCGGTTCAGGTAAGAACCATGGAAAAACAACAGCCGCCTTTAAAAATAATTGCACCTGGAAGGGTTTTTCGATCTGATGCGGTGGATGCTACACATTCACCTGTGTTCCATCAGGTAGAAGGTCTGACTGTGGGTGAAGGCTTTACTATGGGTGATCTTAAAGGGACCCTTGTTACATTTGTTAGGGAAATGTTTGGACATGATCGAAAATCTCGATTTCGACCGCATTTTTTCCCTTTTACCGAGCCCAGTGCTGAAATGGATATATCGTGTATAGCATGTCATGGAGAAGGTTGTCGCGTATGTTCCTACACCGGTTGGTTGGAAATACTGGGTTGCGGCATGGTACACCCTAATGTGCTTCGAAATGTAGGCCATGACCCGGAAAAAATTAATGGATTTGCTTTTGGAATGGGTGTAGAAAGAATTGCTATGTTAAAATACGATATAAATGATTTAAGACTATTTTATGAAAACGATCTGCGATTTTTAAAGCAGTTTTAAGAGGAGGATATGAAATGCTGGTACCAATCAGTTGGTTAAAAGAATTTGTTGATATCACCGAAGACACTGAACAACTCTCAAAAAAACTAACCATGTCAGGCTCAAATGTGGAAGGTGTTGAGCACTGGGGAAAAGATATTAAGAATATAGTTGTAGGTAAGCTGGAAAAGATGGAAAAACACCCTAATGCAGATAAGTTATTGGTTGTTTATGTAAATACCGGAAGTGCAAACATTCAGATTGTAACCGGAGCCA
>CAZFME010000004.1:0-43972 GCA_964520055.1 uncultured Clostridia bacterium | reverse complement strand
CCACTAATATAAAAGCAGGGGATAAGGTCCCTGTAGCACTGCATGGATCCGCCATCGCCGGTGGTAAAAAGATTAGGGCATCAAAGCTTCGGGAAGTGGAATCATCCGGGATGCTGTGCTCAGCTGAAGAGTTGGGTCTAGATGATCATGGACTACCACAAGAAATGAGAGAGGGGATTCTCATATTACCGGAGGATGCTCCGCTGGGCACAGATATTAAGGATTACCTGAATTTAGAAGACACGGTTATTGAATTTGAGATAACTCCAAACCGCTCAGACTGTTTAAGTATCATCGGTATGGCCAGGGAAGTTGCAGCCACTTTTAAATCAAGGCTGGACATACCGCAAATAAAATTAAAAGAAGAAGCTGAGGACTTTACCCAAGATAGAGCAAAAATAACCATAGAAGCCGAAGAACTATGTCGCCGATACGTAGCTCGTTTAGTGGAAGATGTCATCATCAAACCTTCCCCTTTATGGATGCAACGACGACTTCAAACCTGTGGCGTTCGACCGATTAACAATATTGTAGATATTACAAACTATGTCATGCTTGAGATGGGGCAGCCACTACATGCCTTTGATTATGATAAACTTGAAGGCCATTCAATTATTGTGCGCCGAGGTAGGCCTTGTGAAAAAATAGAGACACTGGACGGTATTGTTAGGGAGATAAATGACAGTATGTTGGTTATTTCAGATGCCAAAAAACCTGTAGCTATAGCAGGAGTAATGGGAGGAGCCGATTCCGAAATAACTTCATCCACTACATGTATTCTATTGGAATCAGCCAATTTTTATGGTCCAAGCATCCGTCAAACATCCAGACAGATGGCCCTTAGATCAGAATCTTCCATGAGATTTGAAAAGGGCATTGACCCTAACCTCTGCTTGAAAGCTGCCGATAGGGCATGTGAGCTCATTGAACAGCTTGGTGCCGGAAAAGTGCTGAAAGGATATATCGACGTATTTCCCGGTAAAACTGACCTCAAGGAAATACCCTTTAATCCGGATAAAGTCAACAGGGTACTGGGTACTGACATATGCCCTGAAGAAATGACGGATATGCTAAATCGCTTGGAAATCCCGATTAAAACTACAAAAGGCGATAAAAAAGCAATCATACCTACTTTTAGGCTTGATATGACTGAAGAAGCGGATATCATAGAGGAAGTCGGTAGAATGTACGGTTATGACAGATTGCCCATAACATTGCCCCAAGGTAATGTGACCCATGGCAAATTGAATACTTATCAGAAATATGTCAACCTTATAAAGGATGTATTAGTGTATAGTGGATATTTTGAAATATACACATATTCCTTTGTAAGCCCAAAGGTGTTTAACAGTATCAACGCCCCGGATAACAGTGCTTTAAGGCAGGCTATAACCCTGCTAAATCCATTGGGAGAAGAACACAGCATAATGCGAACCACGCTGCTGCCCAATATGCTTGATGTGATCGGTTTCAATTTAAACCATAAGGTCGGAGATCTGAGACTTTTTGAAACCAGTGCCGTTTACTTGCCTAAGAAATTACCCCTTGAAGAATTGCCTTATGAAAATAAACGAATTGCAATTGGATTATGTGGGGATTCTATGGATTTTCATGAGATAAAGAAAATAATTGAAACACTGTTTGCGAAATTGAGAATAAAAAATTATGACTTCCTTCAAGAACGGCATTTTGCATTCCATCCTACTCGATGTGCCAGAATTAAGCTGGGTAATGAAGAAATCGGGTTTGCAGGAGAAATACATCCTGATGTACTGGAAAACTACGAAATTAATAAAAAGGTGTATGTAGCCGAATTGAATCTTGATGTTATATTAGATAATGCTTCAGGTAAAATAAACTTTGAATCATTACCGAAGTTTCCGGCCTCAGATAGAGACCTGGCTCTGGTTGTCAAAGAGAAGGTTCTTGCAGGAGATATATTGAATACTATGAAGGAAATCGGGGGAAATCTCCTGGAAAAAGTAGAACTATTTGATGTATATCAAGGAGGTCAAATACTTAAAGGTAATAAGAGCATGGCTTTTTCGTTAACTTTCAGAGCCAAAGACCGAACATTGACCGATGCAGAGATCAATGAAATTATTGAAAAGATAAAAACCGGACTTCATGATAAATTTGAAGCCACCTTAAGAGAATAGAGGATTTTGTCAGTATTTGGAGAATAATAATAATAAGTTCCCGGTAAGGTAATAAAAGGAGCGGCCAGGCATGCCGCTTCTTCAATCTTATCGGTTACAAAATAAAACTTAAGGGTGGTTGGGATGCCTAGTGAAACCAAATCCATAAATAGGGTTAAGGTCAGGATCAATGGTGAAGATTATTATGTAAGGGGAAGGGTACCTGTTGAATACATCAAAAAAGTGGCCAACTATGTAGACCGGAAAATGTGCGACCTTTCACAAAATTATCCTGATTTGAGCCGAACCCGGATAGCGGTGCTGGCGGCCCTTAATATCACAGATGAATTATTGCGACTAAAACAAGAATACGAAGAGTTTTTAACTACATTTGACGATGAATCAGAGGGTTGAGACAATCATGAGAAATTTTGAAGTAGCATTTATCTTCGCTGATATTGCTGACATATTGGAAGTCAAGGGTGAAAATTTTTTCAAAATAAGAGCATATCGCAAAGCCGCTCATACGATGGAAAACCTTTCTTTAGAAATTGAAGATCTAGCCAAACAATCCCGTTTGCAGGAGATCGAAGGTATAGGAAAGGCCTTATCCGATAAAATCCATGAAATTATAAATACCGGTTCGTGCCGTTATTATGAAGAACTTAAAAAAGAAATTCCGCGAGGCCTTGTGGATATGCTTAAAATTCCTGGACTGGGAGCAAAAAAAATAAAGGTCATTTACGAGTCTCTCGGTATTTCCTCGATTGAAGCATTGGAAGAGGCGGCTCGGGCTCACAAACTTAGAATGTTACCGGGCATGGGTGTAAAAACAGAACAGGCTATTTTAAAAGGCATACAAACCTTAAAAGGTCATGCGGGAAAGGTTCTGTTGGCTACAGCCTTGCCTATTGCTGAGCGTATTTTAACCATGCTGTCCGGTATGAAAGAAATCACGACCATTGAACTTGCTGGTAGTCTGCGACGAAAAAAAGAAATGGTCAAAGATATAGATGTTGTCGTAGCCACTAAAGATCCTGAGATAATAATAAACGATTTTTTAAAGTTTCCGGCAATCGCCCAGATTCTTGCCCGAGGCTTGACAAAAGTGAGTGTAATGCTCAATATGGGACTTCAAATGGATTTAAGAGTCGTTGAACCTCATGCGTTTTATTCGGCATTGCAGCATTTTACCGGCAGTAAGGAGCATAATACGAAACTCAGGAGTTTAGCCCTGAAGATGGGATATAAACTAAATGAGTATGGAATTTTTAAAAAAGAAGGCCAAGAGGCCTTTTATCCTCAAAGTGAAGAAGAATTTTACGGAAAACTTGGAATGCCTTATATAATACCGGAACTTAGGGAGGAACGAGGAGAAATCGAGGCTGCCTTGGAAGGTCGTCTGCCTGAAGTTGTAAGGCAAAAAGACATTCGAGGTGACCTGCATATTCACAGTAACTTCAGTGACGGTGTGAGTTCCATAGAGTCTATAGCCCAAAGGGCTAAAGCCCTTGGATACGAATATATAGCCATAACCGACCATTCAAAGTCCTTAAAAATTGCAAGAGGTCTTGATGAGAGCAAGCTCCGAGAACAAATTAGAATTATTAAAAAAATGAATGAGAAGCTTGAAGGCATACGTATTTTGACAGGCATTGAAGTTGACATATTAACCGATGGAAGCTTGGATTTTGATGATGATATATTAAAAGAATTAGATGTGGTAATTGCATCGGTTCACAGCGGATTCAAACAGGACCGAAAAACCCTTACAAGACGTATTATCAATGCTTGTTACAATCCCTATGTAAATATAATAGCACACCCTACAGGCAGAATTCTAGGCAGGCGGGATCCATATGATGTTGATATGGACATAGTGCTGGAAGCTGCAGCTGCAACCGACACGGTGCTTGAAATTAATTCTTCTCCTGACCGGCTTGATTTAAACGACTTTATGGTAAGACGAGCTAATGATTTGGGTATTAAAATTGCCATAAATACCGATGCTCACGATAAAGAGGCGTTGACGGACATGAAGTATGGAGTATGGGTAGCAAGGCGAGGTTGGCTTACGGCACAAAGTGTCATAAATACCTACCCTCTTAAACAACTTTTGGATTTTTTGAACGAGACTTCATTTAGTGGAGGCCTCAGCCACCTATAAATGTTAGTCGAGTCCATACTGGACTTAATCGCCCTTAGGCACCCGCCGCCTATAGGGGCTGGAGACTTAGGGCGGGTTACTTCAGTGTTAAAGGTGATGTAATGAATAAAAAGGTTGAGACCGTTTTAGAATACGATAAAATAAAAAAAATATTGAAAGAATACGTTGTTTCACTATTAGCCGAAGAAAAGGTTTTTGATATGAGACCCTATACCGACGAGGATTTGGTTAAGAAACTCCAACGGGAAACCAGTGAAGGTGTAGCGCTCCTAAAGGCTGGGATAAACCTACCTCTGGGAGGCATCAAAGATATAAGAAATGACCTTCGTCAGGCCAGAGTCGGGTCAATGCTTTCACCCGGTCAGCTTTTGAATATGGCATCAACCATGCGTGCCGCTCGTCTAATTAAAACCGTATGGAAGGAAAAAAAGCTTGGGGATAGCGTAATCATCGACGACTTAATAAACAGTTTGCACTCCTTTCAATCTTTGGAGGAAAAAATAGAAAAGGCCATCATAAGTGAAGATGAAATTGCAGACAATGCAAGCCCTAAACTTAACTCCATTCGAAGACAAAAGAAAACTCTTGCCCAAAACGTAAGAAACAAATTAAATGAGATAATTTCCTCCCCCCATTACCAAAAAGCATTGCAGGACCCTATAGTTACAGTCCGCCAAGATCGTTATGTGGTCCCTGTGAAACAGGAATTCAAGGGGAGTCTTCCCGGGGTAATCCACGATCAATCGGCCAGCGGTGCCACACTTTATATTGAACCTATGGTTATAATGCAGATGAACAATGAAATTAGACAACTGGAGATTGAAGAAAAAAGAGAAATCGAAAGAATTTTATGGGATTTTTCGCAAAAGATACAGGAAAATCATGATTTTATCCTTGATACATTGTACGGCTTAGCTCAGCTCGACTTCATAATTGCCAAAGCCGGCTACAGCCTTGACATAAACGGCATAGAACCAGTGTTTAACAATCGCGGATATATAAATATATCTCAAGGGAGGCATCCCCTTTTAAAAGGGGATGTGGTTCCTTTAGATGTGTTTTTGGGGGATAAATTTAATATTCTCATTATTACAGGCCCTAATACCGGCGGGAAAACCGTCTCTCTGAAAACCGTAGGTCTTTTTATACTTATGGCCCAATCAGGGCTTCATTTACCTGCTCGCGAAGGGACAGAACTTTCAATTTTCAAAGAGGTCTTTGCAGATATAGGTGATGAGCAAAGCATAGAACAAAGTCTAAGCACCTTTTCCTCCCACATGAAAAATATTAAGGAAATCATAGACTTAGCTTCCGATGACTGTCTAATTGTTCTTGACGAGTTAGGAGCCGGAACGGACCCTACCGAAGGTGCTGCTTTAGCCATGGCCATTTTAAATTATCTTTATGAAAAAGGAAGCAAAGTTTTAGCTACAACCCACTACAGCGAACTTAAAACCTTTGCCTTTTCCAAAGAAGGCATAGAAAATGCAAGCATGGAATTTGACATAAAGACTTTAAGCCCCACTTACAAGCTTACAATAGGAATCCCCGGAAAGAGCAATGCATTTGAAATTGCAAAAAGACTTGGATTAAAGTCAGAAGTGGTGGATTTAGGCAAAAGCCTGATGGCAGATGAGAGCTTAAAGATGGAAGACCTGCTCACACATATCGAACAGCAAAAGAACAAAGCAGAGGAAGACAGGGAAAAGTTGCATGCTTTAAAAAGAGAATACCTAAAAAAACTTGATAAACTGGAAGAAGATCGTCAAAAAGTAAGAACACAGCAGGAAAGAATACTTGAAAAAGCAAAAGAAAAAGCCCGACTGCTTTTGGACAAAGTAGAAAGAGAATCCGGGCAAATTATCGAAAGTTTAAAAGACGTTGAGGCTGAAAACCAAGTGCATATTAGGGATCGAGCAGTGGAAAAAGCCCGGGCTTGGCTGAGAAAAGCTGATGAAGAATTAAAAGATTCAAAGGATGCACTGATTATAAAAACAAGGCAGAAACATGATCCCCTCAAGGCAGGTCAAAAGGTAAAAATAGCGGGTTTAAATCAAGAAGGATATATTATATCATTGGATGATACTTCAAAATCAGCTCAGGTACAAGTCGGTATTATGAAGGTAAATGTGCCTGCTGCTAGCCTGATACCAATTGAACGGCAGGAATTTGAAGCTGAAAAATCCAGATATTCTTCCATTGCAATGGCTAAAGCCAAAGAAATTTCAACTGAAATTGACCTGAGAGGTCTCACGGTTGATGAAGCCTTGATAAAAGTGGACAATTACCTAGATGATGCAATGATGGCCGGAGTTACCAATGTTACCCTAATCCACGGTAAAGGTACTGGTGCTTTGCGCCGAGCGATAAATGATATGTTGAAAACTAGGCCCAGTATAAAAGCCTTCAGGTTGGGAAATATAGATGAAGGGGGTTCCGGTGTAACGGTGGTGGAATTATGAAAAAGTATCTGATAAGTGCGTGTTTACTTGGTTTAAATACCAGATACGATGGCGAAAGTAATCCGGAAACGGTTTTTTTAGAAATGGTAAAAACCGGCGAAGCAATACCTTTTTGCCCTGAACAGGCAGGGGGTTTGCCGACTCCGAGAGATCCTTCAGAAATAATCGGCGGAGACGGTAGAGATGTATTAAAAGGCAAGGCTCGAGTAATTACTGATAAGGGCCAGGATGTGACTGAGAAATTCCTTAAAGGGGCCAAGGAAACATGTAAACTTGCAAAGCTTTTAGGAGTGGATAAAGCCATATTAAAATCAAAAAGCCCTTCATGCGGCTGCAAATGTGTTTACGATGGGACCTTTAGCGGAAGTTTGCGTGAGGGGATGGGAGTTACGGCGGCATATTTACGTGAACATGGTATAAATGTAATAGATTCCGAACAGATGCCAGTTAAGCCTCTGAACAACTAGCCTTTAAAAAAGCCGTTCTAAGTCAAGGGATACAAACGTATAATCTTGCAAATTAATCCAGGTGCCATTTTCTAAATTAAATATCATTAATTCCAGGGTAATGCGAAAAATTTTCAAAATATCATAGGTATTATGCAAACATTTTTCACATATTCACAGTATTTAGCATTCCAAAACAAAAAAAACCGGGGGGCTTTCACCCAACCGGTATTAACTTAAATACTTGCATACTCAGCAGCCAAACGTACCAATTCTTCATCAATCAAATCCTTCTTTGCAGGTTAACTTCACTTTAGAAGAGTTTGTTGTAGTTACGGATTGTTACTGTTATTGTCGTTATCATTGTTATCAAACCAACCGTTGTTATTACCATTGTCGTTAAACCAACCGCCATTATTGCTGTTGTCATCGAACCAATCATCATCATTTTCATCCGGTGTAGTAATTACAGGTTCTGATTCATGCACATCACAATACTCTGTTGGCAACTCATATTTGGCATCTAAGGGTATCTGTCCTGTGGGTGAAGGTATATAAGGCTCGCGGCGTTTAATAAACACCTGCCTTTCAACCAATTCTTCCGGACAATATTCCGTTGCCAGAAGACCTGTAGAAATATCTATAAAATCTTCTACGTGGACATCACAGCTCTCAGTAGGTTGAGTACCTTTTATAAAATACTCTCTTCTAATCCTATGCCCTCTTGGATCATGTGAACATAATTCCGTAGGCAGCTTTCCTGAATCAATACAAACTTCTATAGGACCGACTATACCATCAGGTCTGACAAATTGAGCATTGGAAAGATCTTTATGAGCCACGGCCATTATTTGTTTCCACATTAAAGCCGGTTGATAACCTCCCGCCACGTTGCGCATGGTTGTCGGATCGTCATGGCCCATCCACACTACCCCCGCCAAATGAGGAGTATAAGCTACCCACCACACGTCTTTATCGTCAGAAGTGGTGCCGGTTTTTCCGGCTACGGGGAATGGAAAATCTGCCAACCTTCTTCCGGTACCTTCAGTCACAACGCTTCTTAACATATCGGTTACAATAAAGGCTACTTGCTTGCTGACTGCACTCCACTGTTCCGGTTTGTTTTCCAATATAGTTATGCCGTTTTTATCTACAACCTTTAAAATCGCTATTGGTTCTACATGGGTGCCCTCGTTGGCAAGGGTGCCAAAAGCCGAGACCAGTTCTAAAGGAGTAACTCCTTTTGTAATGCCGCCAAGGGCGGCTGAAAGTTGTCTATCATTTTTATTTCCTGTAAGTACAAGGTTTTTTATGCCAAGTTTTTGGGCATATTCTATACCCCTGTCCACACCGATTTCATTAAACACCTTGACAGCAATCACATTTACCGAATCGGCTACGGCCCTCCTGATAGTCGTCAGTCCCTTAAAGTCGTTGGTGTAGTTTTTCGGAGACCATACGCCCCCGGAACCCGATGGATAAGATACCGGAGAGTTATCTATCACTGTTCCGGTGGTATAACCCATATCAATTGCTGCAGTATATACCATAATGGGCTTAAAGGTAGATCCGGGTTGCCGAAAAGCTTGAGAGGCACGATTGAATCCCAGTTTCCTCTGATGCTCTCGACCGCCTACCAAAGCCTTTATATGTCCGGTGTGAGGATCGATTATAACAGCTGCAGCTTGGGGCTGCACTATCTCATTGTCATCATTTTTAGAGTACGGATAGTTTTTTGGGTCTGCCAAAGTCTTCTCGGCAGCTTCTTGGATTTTCATGTCAACTGTAGTATATATTTTTAAACCATCAGTGTATATCTTATTGTAGGCCTCGTCCTCTGAAAGGCCCAACTCCTTTTGAAACTGAGCTGCCAACTCTCGTATTACATAATCGGTAAAGTATGGTGCCTTATAATCGGCGGCTACATTTTTCATTCCTACAAGCTTAATTTCTTCTCTTTTTGCATTTTCAGCTTCTTCTTTACTTACAAAGTTTAATTCGGCCATGGTGTTTAGTATAATTTCTTGGCGCGCTTTAGCCCTGTCAAAGTTCAAGTAAGGTGAATAATACTCAGGCCCCTTTGTTACCCCAGCGAGCATGGCTGACTCTGCCAAATCCAACTCATCAACACTTTTGCCAAAGTAAGTATCAGCTGCTGATTCAACACCGTAGGCCGAATGACCGAAATAAATTTGGTTTAAATAAAATTCCATTATTTCATCTTTGGTATAATGTCTTTCCAGTTGCACGGCAAGCCAAGCCTCTTGAGCTTTGCGCTTCCAAGCCTGCTCAGGAGATAAAAAAGCAGTTTTTACCAACTGCTGGGTTATAGTGCTGGCACCTCGCTTGATACCGCCATGCATTAGATTGGTAACAAGAGACCCTATTATGGAACGAATATTGACGCCTTTATGAGAATAGAAGTATTGGTCTTCTATAGCAATAAAGGCTTTTATCAAATTTTCAGGTATTTTCTCTAAAGGCACCGGTATTCGATTTTGTTCACCGTGCAGCTCGGCTATAATTTGACCGTTTTGGTCAAAGACCATTGAAGTTTCACTGGGTTTTAATTTTTTCGGGTCAAACTCGGGTGCATCCTTTACATATGACATGAATATTCCAAACCCTGTTCCAAAACCAATGATAACTAATACCAGAATAAAAATAATTATGTTATACCAAGTAAATATCTTTCGCTTTTTTTTGGTCTTTTTGTTTGACATGATAACCTCCCCCGATCCTCCTGGTTAAATAAGTTAAACAAATAAAAGTTGGGAAAATCAATATGCTTGAGGCCCTATACGGTCGGTTAAAAAGTATAAACTCACCATGTTTTTATAAGCGGTATAAGTAGATAAAGACATTATACCACACAATAAAATATAAGGAAACTTATCGGTTTTCCGAGTATTTAAATCCACTCAAATACCACTGCCTAATACCAGTAAGACTGTTAACCAAGCAGAAATGTAAAAACATACTAATTTATTATTATTCAAATTCCAGTTATAATTATTCTGGAAATCCGATGCACTATATGCTATAATTTAACGAAAGATTGTGGCATATAATAAAAAAACAAAGGAGGGTGACAATTGATAAGAAAGTTAATTGTTTTATTACTGATATGCTCAATGGCACTGACACTCCTTGTAGGATGTTCTTCACAACAACAGCAGGGAACTGTTCAACCAAAAATCGCTATATATGCATATCAGAGCGAACCCGTCGTTTACTGGGACCCAAGTGATACTTTCTCAAATGAAATCATCGTAATGAACAACATCTATGAACAGTTGATACGTTACGACCCACTAAAAGATGAATTCATATACCTTCTTGCTACCGACTATGAAACCAGTGAAGACGGCATGATATGGACATTCAAACTCAGAGAGGGAGTAAAATTTCATTGCGGAGAGGAATTCGATGCAAATTCAGTAAAATATTGCATCGAGAGGACCATGGAAAGAGGACAAGGTGCGTCATTTATATGGGATCCGGTCAAAGAAATAAATGTTAAAGACAAGTACACTGTTGAATTTAAGCTAAAATATCCTGCAGCTTTGGATATGATTGCTTCTGCCGGATATACCGCGCATGTATTCTGTCCTAAGTGTGCGGAAGAAAAAGGGCATGATTGGTATGTTCAAGGAAATGCCTGCGGCACAGGTCCATATATGATCGAGCACTGGGAGAGAGGTAATGAAGTTGTTTTGACAAAATATGACGATTACTGGGGCGGTTGGAATGATAAGCAGTTTGACAAGGCAATAGTCAAGATGATACCTGAAACGGGTACAAGGCGTCAAATGCTTGAAGCCGGTGAGGCTGATATAGTTGATACTTTACCATTTGAGGACATGCAGGCATTGGAAAGCAATCCGAATATAGATATAGTGACAACTCCTTCATTCCAAAACATGATTTGCTTATTAAATATGGAAAAACCTCCGCTTGATAACAAGTTGGTCAGGCAAGCACTTTCTTACGCCGTACCCTATGATAATATTGTAAAGCATGTAATGAGCGGTTATGCCGAACAATCAAGAGGCCCAATTCCAAAGGCATTATGGGGCCATAACAGTGATTTGTTCCAGTATGAATACAATCTGGAGAAAGCCAAAGAGCTTCTTAAAGAAGCAGGCTATGAAAACGGCTTCAAACTTTTATTGACCTATAAATCCGGTGATGAAAACGAAAGAAAATCCGCAGAACTTCTGAAATCTGAGCTCAAAAAATTAAATATTGACCTTGAAATAAGAGGTATGCCGTGGGAACCGCAGTGGGAAATGGCTAAATCTACCAATCCAGAAGATAGGCAAGATTTGTTTGTTATGTACTGGTGGCCTGACTACGCTGATCCTTATAGCTGGCTCAATAGTCTATTCCACTCGGAAGATACAATTGTCTTTAATTTAGCCTACTGGAAAAATAAGCAATATGATGATCTGATCGATGAAGCCAATAGGATTTCCGGTGCAGACAGAGATAAAGCCATCGAGCTATACGGCAAGGCTCAAGAAATAATGATGGAAGATATACCGGCGGTATTCTTCTTTGACCAACAGTTTGCAAGGGCTAAACTAAAGAGTATCAAGGGCTATTATGACAATCCCTTGTACTCTCATGTCGTATTTTTCTACGATATATACAAAGAATAACATATTTTCATCAAGGCCGGCTTGAACCGGCCTTGATTTTAGACAAAACAGGGGTGAGATTTATATGTGGTCTTATATTGTAAGAAGAATTCTATTAGGCATTTTGGTACTTTTTGGAGTTATAACAATTACATTTTTTTTGGTAAGAGTAGTGCCCTCTAATCCTGCTGCCAGGTGGGTCGGCCCAAGGGCTACGGCACAGCAAATAGCGCAGGCGGAAAAGGAATTGGGTCTTGATAAACCTTTGTATGTTCAGTATGGGAAATATATATCGGGGTTGGCGAGGGGAGATTGGGGTTATTCAATAAGGACAAGGCAGCCGGTTATAGAGGATTTAAAAGCATATATTCCGGCTACCCTGGAGCTTGTAATTATAAGCATGCTATTGGCACTGGTTTTGGGCATACCACTGGGTGTTATTGCAGCGGTCAAACAAAATCGATGGCCTGACCACTTCTGCCGTTTTTTTTCCGTAGGTTCGGTTTCTCTTCCTACATTCTGGCTTGGTATGACACTCCAGCTTTTATTTTTCAGGACCCTTGGCATTTTACCGATTGGCGGCCGAATGAGCGAGATGGCGAGAATCATGTATCCGGTCAAGAAAATAACCGGCCTGATTTTATTTGACAGCCTTATCACAGGCAATCAGCTTGCTTTAATTGATGCATCAAAACATATCATCCTGCCTTGCCTGACACTTGCGGCATATCCGATAGGGCTTGTAGCGAGGATGACCAGATCTTCACTCCTTGAAGTTCTAAATGAAGATTATATAAGGGCTGCGAGAGCATATGGATTACCGGAAAGGATGGTAGTTCTTTCATATGCGCTAAAAAACGCATTAGGCCCTACAATTACCGTACTAGCATTATCGGCCGGATATTCACTTGTCAATACTTTCCTAATAGAGGCGATATTTAACTGGCCCGGGCTTGGAAGCTATACATCGCTTTCTGTCATTACTTCTGATTATACGGCTGTTATGGGTGTTACAATATTTACTGCATGCAGCTATGTATTTTTAAACCTTGTGGCGGATCTCCTTTTGGCAATCGACCCACGGGTAAGGTTATAAGGGGGTATCTCAGTTGGAAAACGACAGATTTGAAATTCTTAAAGAACTGCAACCTTTAATTAACAATATAAAGCATGCAATTTACCTTTTGAAAAAAAACAAATTAACGATGACAGCTGTGATAGTGTCTATATTTATTATAATTATCGGCATTATAGCTCCTTATATAGTGCCGTATCCAAGGCATGTCATAGGCGATGCAGATCCTGAATTTAAACTTTTGCCTCCGGGCGGAAAATACATTTTGGGTACGGATGAACTGGGCAGAGACATTTTTAGCAGGATTATTTACGGAACAAGGATTTCTTTGCAAATCGGTGTTTTGGCGGTAGGTCTTTCCCTCTTGATCGGAGTGCCTCTTGGAGTCATTGCGGGATATAGTGGGGGGAAAATCGATGAAGTAATAATGAGAATCACCGACGTTTTCGTAAGTTTTCCACCAATGCTGCTGGCTATGGCGATAGCGGCCTTTTTAGGTCCAAGCCTTACGAATGCCATGATTGCCATAGCAATTTCATGGTGGCCTTGGTATACAAGGATATTACGGAGTCAGGCGATAGCTCTCAGAGAAAGGCCTTTTGTTGATGCTGCAAGGGCTATCGGGACCCCTGATGTTAAAATTATATTTTCACATATCCTTCCGAACTGTGTATCCCCATTAATAGTGCAGGCATCTATGGATTTTGGGAGCGTTATTTTAACATCTGCCGCACTCAGCTTCCTTGGCCTCGGTGCACAGCCTCCTACACCCGAATGGGGATTAATGCTAAATACCAGCAGGAATTATTTCCTTACGGCATGGTGGTATTCGATATTTCCAGGTGTAGCGATGTTTATTACGGTTTTAACTTTTAATCTACTTGGAGACGGTTTGCGGGAGATACTTGATCCCAAGACCAGACGAATTTAGAGGTGAAAACAGATATGACGAAACCATTATTGGAAATAAACAACCTGAAAATAAACTTTAATACGTATTATGGTCTAGCAAATGTTTTGGATCTGGAGCATCTATTTATAGAGAAGGGCGAAACTTTTGGGCTTGCGGGAGAAAGCGGTTCAGGCAAAAGTATTACGGCCTTATCAATATTTAATCTTGTGCCATGCCCACCAGGTGAAATCGAGAGCGGACAAATTTTTTACGACGGTACAAACCTTCTTGCAAAGAGCGAAAAAGAGATGCAGCAAATTCGCGGTAAAAAGCTTTCCATGATATTTCAGGACCCCATGTCATCACTAAATCCCGTTTTTACCGTTGGAGAACAAATAAAAAGGGTTATTGTATATCATGATAAGGTTACTAAGAAACAAGCTGAAACAAGGGCACTTGAATTATTTGACCTTGTTAAACTGCCAGATCCTCAAAATACCATGAGCAAATACCCTCATGAATTGAGTGGAGGAATGCGTCAAAGAGTAGTTATTGCCATGGCACTTTCCTGCGGAGCTGAATTATTAATTGCAGACGAGCCTACCCGTGCGCTGGATGTAACCATTCAGGCGGGGGTTTTGGAACTGATTAAAGAGATCAAGAGAAAAACCAATCTGACCGTACTATTTATAGCAAATAGCTTAGGTGTTGTTTCTGAAATGTGTGAGCGTGTAGGCCTGCTGTATGCAGGGCAGATTGTTGAAACCGGCAGAGTGGAGGATGTTTTCAGAAATCCCCTTCATCCGTATACATTTGCCCTTATAGAGGCTGTACCAAAGCCATCCCAGAAAGAAAAACCGCTTTCAGTGACTGGAGGATTTCCGCCTGACCCTGTAAAAATGCCAAAAGGTTGTCGTTTTAACCCAAGATGCTCAAAAGCTACGGAGCTGTGTATCAATACAAGGCCAAAGATGATGGAAGTAGAGCAAGGTCATTGGGTTGCATGCCATCACATCGGGGAGGGGGAGAAATAGTGGGCAGTATTATGGAAGTCACAAATTTAAAAAAATACTTTCCTATAAAAGCGGGTGTCCGACAAAGGCCGGTAGCCTGGGTTAAGGCTGTAGATGACGTAAGTTTCGACCTTAAAAAGGGTGAGGTATTGGGTATTGTCGGAGAATCCGGTTGTGGCAAAACAACACTTGTCAGAGTGATGCTGAGGCTGCTATCCCCTACATCCGGTCAAGTAAAATACCAAGACAAAGACGTATTTGATTTAAGTAAAACGGATCTTTATGAGTTAAGAAAAAACCTGCAAATTGTTTTTCAAGATCCTTACTGGTCTCTTAACCCCAGAATGCTGGTAAGAGATATAATAGGTGAACCATTAAAAGTCCATACAAAGTTAAATAAAAAACAGCTTACTGAAAAAGTGCAAGGACTTTTGGAGGTTGTCGGTTTAAACCCGGATCATATCCGCCGCTATCCTCATGAGTTCAGCGGTGGTCAGAGGCAAAGACTTGCAATAGCTAGGGCTCTGGCGTTAAATCCTAGTGTTGTAGTTCTTGATGAACCAACATCAGCCGTAGATACGTTGTCACAAGCCCAAATATTAAACCTTTTAAAAGACTTACAGAGGCAGAGGGGACTGACATATGCATTAATATCCCATGATCTGGGAGTAGTACAGCATATGGCAGACAGAATACTTGTAATGTACTTGGGCAAAATAGTGGAAATAGGTTCAACAAGTGATATTTTTTACCATTCAAAGCATCCATACACAAAGGCACTTATTTCAGCTATACCTGAGATCGATCCTAAAACTAAAAGAAAAGTAATAGTTCTCGAAGGAAGTGTCCCCAGCGCCATAAATCCTCCATCAGGTTGTAGGTTTCACACAAGATGCCCTGAAGCAAGAAAAGAATGTGCTTTAACAGAACCCGAACTTATTTCTACAGATAACGGTCACAGCGTCGCATGCCTTTTTGCTGACTGAAATGATAGAGGAAAATATGCTTAAGAAACAGAAGCTTTAGAATAACAGGTTTAGGGAGATGTACCGTTATCTTCACCGGGGTAACTTTCTACATCGGAATCAATTTTAATTTTAAAAAAGGTAAAATATGCCATACACATAAGAGTGGGTATAGGCCCAACAAACCCGTTGTTTATATAAATGGTAATTGTAAATAAAGTGGGGAAATTATTTTAGGAGGCTAAAGCTTATGAAGTATTATGAAGTTGAGCTCGGCAAGGCTGCAAAGGCTCTTGTTGAAGACATTTTGGAGCTCAAAAAGGATGAAACATTTGCTATTACGGCAGACACAGAAAGTGATGAAAGGGTTGTAAATGCTGTTGCACAAGCGGCTTTCGCCGCAGGAGCGAAGCCTATGGTGATATGGGTTGCAGCCCCCATGGGCGTTGGAAAAGCGGCAGATCCGATGCTGCCGGTGGATGCACTGTCGGAAGCACTGAAGCATTCCGATGTATGGGCTGAGTTCAACAATAAATGGCTGTTGTACTCCACACCCTTTGAAAGGGCTGTTTTTGGAAATGACAAGATAAGATACATAAATCTTGTCGGTATGGATGTGGACATGATTGTAAGAGTTATAGGCAGGGTGGATACCAATCTGCTGGCAAAATTCATGTTTGAGGTAAGAGACATGACCAAACAGGCAAAAAAGATGAAAATAACCACTCCTGCGGGTACCCATCTCGAATTTGAAAACAACCCGACCCATCCAATGAGTTGTGATGTAGGTAAGGCCAATGTCCCCGGTATACACTATCTTTCAGGACAAATTGGATGGACGCCGATAACAGAAACAATAAACGGTACTTTGGTATTTGACGGTTCCATTGAACCACCATGTGGTCTTCTTGCCGAGCCTGTAAAAATCACCGTGGAAAAAGGTAGGGCAGTCAAGATCGAAGGAGGCAGGCAAGCTGTAGAGTTTAGGAAATGGCTCGAAAGCTTAAATGATCCTCACATGTTCAGATTGGCCCATGTCTGCTACGGTTTCAATCCAGGAGCGAAGCTTACAGGCAATATCCTCGAAGATGAAAGGGTATGGGGAGCCACCGAATGGGGGCTTGGATATCAAAGTGCTGAAGATTGTCCACCTGACGGGATTCCGGCTGTGTCCCATACCGACGGAATTTGTTTGAATTCTTCAGTGTGGCTCGACGGTGTTCAGCTGCTTGATAACGGTGTTGTTGTTCATGAGAAGTTAAAAGACATGGCAGAAAAACTTACAAAGTAAACCATGAGACTAATCAGGCAGGTTGTGCTTTACACCCCAACCTGCCTTGGAGGAGGAAAGGAGGAGCTTTTCTTGTATAAAATCTTGTATATCGATCCGGTGGGGGAAGTATACTCGACCCCTGAAATAGACGGTTTTTTAAAACAAATTGTTTCTAAGGATGTAAAGATAGATTTTACTTCCCTTGAACGTGGGCCGGCCAACCTCGAATACATGTACTATGAGATACTTGTTACGGCAGATATAATACATAAGGTAAAATGGGCGGAAAAACACGGCTACGATGCCGTTATCATCGGTTGTTTTTATGACCCGGGGCTTTATCAGTCCAGGGAAATAACTGACATAGTAATTGTTGGCCCGGGAGAAGCCTCAATGTGCCTGGCGGCAGTGCTTGGATATAAATTTTCTATTTTAGCGGGTAGAAATAAGTGGGTTCCAATAATAATGGAGAACATACAAAAGTACGGTTACCAAGAAAAGCTGGCCTCTGTTAAACTACTGGAGCTTGGAGTTGAGGATTTTCACAAGGATGATGAGTATACCGAAACAATGATGAAGGCCAAGGGTAAGGAGGCCATAGAGCAAGATGGTGCGGAAGTCATAATATTGGGATGCACCATGCAGTTCGGTTTTTATGGCAAGCTTCAGCAATACCTTTCAGTTCCGGTTATTGACCCTATTGCCGCTTCGGTAAAACATGCAGAATTCTTGCTAAGTGTTAAACAATACTTCAACTGGGGCCATAGCAAAATCGGCCTTTATCAGTCTCCTCCCATGGAAGAGATAAAACGGTTCAATGTTAACAGGATGTATAATCTTAAGGATTTATGGTAAAAGCAAGTTTGATAAAAAGCGATATGTATTACCTTAATGCATACATATGGAGGGGGTAAATTGAAAAAAATTCTTGTAATAAATCCAATTGCAACAGATGTATGGGATTTGTCGGATAAAGAGTATTTATCAAGTATTGCGTGTAATGATACACTTGTGGATGTTACAAGTTTAAAGGAAGGTCCCGACAGTATTGAAACACATTACGATGAAGCCATTGCAGCCCCGGGAGTTTTAAATGTTATATGCCAAAATAAAGATGATTATCATGCCTTTATTGTAAACTGTTTTGCTGACCCCGGTGTTATGGGGGCACGTGAAATAAGCGATGTTCCGGTGGTAGGGCCAGGCCAGGCTTCAATGATCATGGCAACGATGCTGGGGCACAAGTTTGGGATCATTTCAGTCAGAAAAAAAGCAGAGCCAATGTTTGAACAAAAAGTTGCGACCCTTGGCCTGAAGGATAAATTTGCAGGAGCTGTAGGGATAAACATCGGTGTAAATAGGTTATTGGCTGACAGAGATATTACTGCAGCAGAAATACTAAAAGCGGCAAACAAACTGATAAAAGAACTTAATGCTGAGGTAGTGGTTCTCGGATGTACCGGAATGTTAAGCTTTGCAGAAGATATCAGAAGCAAATTAAAAGTCCCGGTGGTAGAGCCGGCGGTTACCGCCCTAAAAATGGCTGAAGCCTTAATAGATTTAAGGCTTACCCATAGCAAAATAGGTCTTTATGCCAAACCGGGGGGAGGCAAGTAATACAAAAGGCTTAGAATCATTGAATATGTAAATTAAGCATACGATATTACCTGCCAGCACTTTACCACAAGCTCCGCAGTTACGATTACTCCCCGAAATTTCTTATAAAAAAAGTGAAAGCAAGAGAGAGAAGGCTTAAATACGGCATAAGCAAGGTATATAAAGTATTAGAGGTCATTAGTATATCAAGACTTTTGATACTATGATTATTTTTAAAAGGAGTGTGTTACATATGAGACTTTTGAGCAAACAAGATTTACATGACATACTTTATGGGTGCACCATATTGGGGACCGGTGGAGGTGGAAACCTGGAAAGTGGCCTTGAGCTTATCGATGAGGACATTGAAAACGGTTTTGAGTTCAAGTTGATAGAGCTTGCAGAAGTCCCCGACGATGTCATGATTGCATCACCGTACCAAGCCGGTTCTATTTCTCCATTGACAGAGGAAGACTTGGCAAAGTATGCAGGATTGAAGGTAATTGACGAAATGCCGAGTTTAGTGGCTTTTAAAGCTCTTGGCGATTTTATGGGTGAATCCTTTTATGCCAGCATATCCACAGAGCTGGGTGGGCATAACACCGCTGTGGGAATGTCGGTGGCGGCGAAACTTGGAATACCGATAGTGGATGCAGACCCGGCAGGCAGGTCGGTGCCGGAACTTCAACATTCCACAATGTATATAAATAACGTTTCCATAACTCCGCTTGCAGTGGCAAACAAGTTTGGTGATGTTGCCATAATCAAAGAGGTTGGTAATGATTTCAGGGCTGAAGCACTCGTACGGGCAATGGCGGTTGTCAGTCAGAATTCGGTGGGAGTAACTGACCACCCTGTATCTGGGAAACATCTGAAAAAGGCCGTAATTCCCGGTGCCATAAGTTATGCACAGAAAATCGGAAAGGCGCTCCGCGAAGCGCGTGAAAAGGGAGAAAACCCGGCGGCCAAAGTGGCAAAAGCCGGTGACGGTTATCTTCTGTTTAAAGGGAATGTAAAGAAATTTACATGGGAAGACAGTGCAGGCTTCACTTTAGGTGATACTTATATCGAAGGAGAGGGCGAGTATTCCGGTGACGAATATAGAATATGGTATAAAAACGAAAACATTATAGCTTGGGAAAACGGTAAAATTCACGTAACCGTACCTGATCTGATTTGTATTCTGGACAGCAAAACAGGGAATCCCATAACAAATCCCAACTTCGAAAAGGGAATGGAAGTTACAGTAATCGGATTGCCGGCCCCTAAAGAATGGAGGACCGAAAAAGGCCTGGAAACATTTGGTCCAAAGCACTTCGGATATGATATAGAATATATCCCCATTGAAAAAATAATGGGATAAGTTAAAAATGAAAAACATCTTAATAATAAATCCGGTAAGCACTGAGGATTTTAACAAATTGACCATAGACTATTTAAAAGACAAAAAGCTGGAAACGAGCAGAATATATGCCGTTAATATTAAAGGCGGTCCTAAGTCCATAGAAACTTTTGAAGATGAAATTAAATCAGGGCCTTATGTTTTAAAACTTATTGAAAACAATAAGAATAAATTTGATGCGATAATTATCAACTGTTTTGCAGATCCAGTAATAAATGCGGCGCGGGAAATATCTCACGTTCCGGTTATCGGCCCTGCTCAGGCTGCTATGATTGCTGCCATGAGCCTTGCAAAAAAGTTCGCCATTATTTCTATCTATAAGAAATCCGGTCCTTGGGGTGAGCTTCAAGCAAGACAAGCCGGCACTGAAAGCATGCTTGTTTACAGCACGGGTATTGAGGTTCCTGTGTTGGAGCTTGAAAAGGACCCTAATAGAACAAAACAGGAGATAATAAAGGAAGCCAGATTTGCCATTGAAAAGAAAGGTGCCGAAGTCATTATACTGGGCTGCACATGTATGGCTCCAATTGCCCGGGAAATAAGGGAAGAATTAGGTGTTCCCGTAATAGAGCCAATGCTTGCGGCTTTAAAAACAGCGGAAATGCTGTTGCAGATTCGGGCTTAGTACAAAAACGAATAAACTAACATAATCAGAAGGGAATAAAAGCATATGAAACTTCAATTGAGCCTTACGGTCAATGAAGCAAAAAGAATAATTGCAAAAGGCATAAAACAGCTTCCAGAGGTTAATTCTGCTTTTAAAAGGGGTAAAATCCTTTTGAAAGCGGGGACAACTGTTTCAGCGCTGTCTGAAGAGCTTGTAGGTCTACCTCTTGGAATATGCGGAAGAATAACGCAAAAAGGGGCAAAATCCACAAAATACGATTTAGATGCGCCTCACTGCATATTGATTGATAACGGGAAAGTAATAGATGTGGATGATGCAAAGCCATTTGAAAAGGCCGCACTGAGTCTAGAAAGAGGAGACATTCTGGTTACCGGAGTAAACGCCTTTGATATGGAAGGGAATGCGGCAATGATGGCAGGAAGTCCCCTAGGCAATTTTCCAGGTATGATAATTCCCGCTCTGGCAGCAGAAGGAATAAAAATCATAATAGCAGCAGGCCTTGAAAAGCTGATACCGGGTAAGCTCGATGATGCAATTCGAGCTGCCGGAAGGAAAAGCATAGATATTTCTTTTGGTATGGCAGTAGGCCTTATACCTATAAAAGGTGAAATAATTGATGAAAGAAAAGCACTTGAAATACTTGCCCAAGTAAAAGCGACTGTTATTGGAATGGGAGGAATTTTCGGGGCTGAAGGGTCGACAACTTTAGTTGTTGAAGGGGAAAAAGAAGAGGTACAAAAGATTCTGGAGATAACACAAAGCATTAAAGGAGCACAAGTGAGCGGTTCCCCCAAAAGTCTCATAGAATGCGAAAGAGCCAGCTCCCAATGCCAGGAGCATATGGCATGTATATACAGAAAGAAAATTTAATTCTACTGTAAAAAGTCAATTTTATCCTAAAATTATCTACATATTAATTATGGTTATAATAAAGCACACTATATGTTGGCCAAGAAATTATAAGAGGAACAACAGTAAAACTGCAGTAAACGAGAAATCGTTGACATCATCTTCAAAATAATATATCATAAAAAAGAAATGATATATTATTAAAACCATGATGGGGACAGTAAGCATCAGGAAACCTTTTAGCGAATCGGGGAGGGTGGAAGCTCGGTAGGGAGATGATGGCTGAAGATCACCCCTGAGTGCGATTCTGAAAACGATAGGAGTAAGAATGGCCGGCGTGTTAGCCGTTATCAAAATGAGCAGGTAAAAGGACATATAATAATAAGCAGCCTTTTTCCTATTTGGGTGGTAACGCGGGTGAAATCTCGTCCCTTTCGGGACGGGTTTTTTTATAATGCATAGGAAATATTGAATGCATTTTTCAAGGTTTTCTTCAAAATGCTTTGATAGAAGCCTTTAAAAAAGCCTAAGCAAACTTCATCACCCGACGACCACCATAGTTACTATATAAACCATAGTTTTTTCACTCTAAAGTTATGACAGGAGGATATTAATGTTTAAGAAAGTTGAACCCACAATGAATTTCGTCCCTATTGAAGAAAAAATCCTCGATTTTTGGAACAGGGAGCAAGTATTTAAAAAAAGCATTGAAAATCGAAAGGATGCGCCAAATTATGTTTTTTATGAAGGGCCGCCCACTGCCAATGGCATGCCCCATGCTGGTCATGTTCTTACCCGGGTGGTAAAAGACTTAATTCCCCGCTACAAGACCATGACAGGTTTCAGGGTGGACAGGAAAGCCGGGTGGGATACACATGGCCTTCCAGTGGAGCTTGAGGTGGAAAAGCAACTTGGTATAAGCGGAAAACCTCAGATTGAAAGCTATGGTGTTGAAGATTTCATAAAGAAGTGCAAGAACAGTGTTTTTACCTATGAGCAGGAATGGCGCAAAATGACTGAACGGGTAGGGTTTTGGATAGATATGGATAACCCTTATATTACCTACCACAATACCTATATTGAATCGGTGTGGTGGGCACTTAAAAAGATATGGGAGAAGGGATTGCTGTACAAAGGAAATAAAGTTGTTCCTTACTGTCCCCGCTGTGGCACCTCCCTTTCCAGTCATGAGGTGGCCCAAGGATATAAAGAGGTGGAAGACCCATCGGTTTTTGCCAAATTTCCGGTAGACGGAGAAGAAAATACTTATTTCCTTGTATGGACAACAACTCCCTGGACTCTTCCATCCAACGTAGCTCTGGCGGTTAAAGATAACTATACCTACGTGAAGGTAGAGCAGGACGGTGAAAAGCTCATTCTGGCCGAAGGCAGGCTGGAAGTATTAGGCGGTGAATATACCGTGATAGATAAATTCCCTGGACGAAAATTAGTCTCGACCAAATATGAGCCAATATTTCCGTTTTTTGAAGAGGAAAAGGATAAAGCTTACTATGTGGTTACAGCAGACTTTGTAACATTGGAAGACGGTACCGGCATAGTGCATATTGCTCCGGCCTTTGGTGAAGATGACTCATGGGTAGGGCAGAAATATGGCTTTCCGGTACTGCAGCCCGTGGATGCACAGGGTAAATTTACCGAAGAAGTATCTCCTTGGGAAGGCATGTTTGTAAAAGATGCCGATAAAGGCATTTTAGAGGATTTAAAAAATCGGGACATCCTTTATAAAACAGAGAAGTACAAACACAGCTACCCCTTTTGCTGGCGGTGTGATACCCCGCT
Organism: uncultured Clostridia bacterium; assembly: GCA_964520055.1. GTDB lineage: Bacteria > Bacillota > Thermosediminibacteria > Thermosediminibacterales > Tepidanaerobacteraceae > DUNY01. The sequence continues at coordinate 20,623 of CAZFME010000004.1, read as the reverse complement.
TTTATACTACGGTCGCAGTAGTTGGTTCATAAAGACGACAGCTGCTAGAGAAAAACTTCTTGAGATAAACAAGGGAATAAACTGGCATCCTGAGCATATTCGGGACGGCCGGTTCGGTAATTTCCTGGAAAATCTCATTGATTGGTGTTTGAGCCGGGAGAGGTATTGGGGAACACCCTTAAATATCTGGGTTTGTGATAATTGTGCTCACCAGCATGCAGTGGGAAGTATACAAGAGCTCAAAGTAATGAGCAAAGAACCTATAGAAGATATAGAATTACACAAGCCCTATGTGGATGATGTAATTCTTGGATGTCCAAAGTGCAGTAGTGATATGAAACGGGTACCTGAAGTCATCGACTGTTGGTTTGATTCCGGTGCCATGCCTTTTGCACAATTTCATTATCCCTTTGAAAACCAGGATTATTTCCATAAACACTTCCCAGCGGATTTTATTTCAGAAGCTATTGACCAGACACGAGGATGGTTTTACAGTCTTTTGGTGATATCCACACTATTGTTTGATGAATCTCCTTATAAAAATGTTCTGGTTATGGGTCATATCCTTGATGAACAGGGGATTAAGATGAGCAAGCATAAGGGCAATATCCTGAATCCATGGAAAGTACTTGACGAGCAAGGTGCCGATGCTATGCGCTGGTATCTGTATGTGGCCAGTCCTCCTTGGAGTCCCAGCCGTTTTTATCAAGATGCGGTAAGTGAATCGCAGAGGCGATTTTTGGGAACTTTGTGGAATGTATATTCATTTTTTGTATTATATGCCAATATAGATGGCTTTGACCCAAAACAATACTCTTTGGATCCTAAAGATAGGAGTGAATTGGACCGTTGGCTGTTATCCAAGATAAACAGTGTAAATAAGAAAGTGCGACGGGATATGGATGACCTAGATATTACCGGTGCAGCCAGAACCATGGAGGCGCTAATCGATGACATCAGCAACTGGTACGTGCGCCGCTCTCGGGAACGCTACTGGAAAGCCGAGATGGACAATGACAAAATAGCAGCATATTTGACCCTTTATGAAGTGCTGGTTAGCTTTATAAAGATGGCAGCACCTTTCGTGCCTTTCATCACAGAAGAGCTATATCAGAATCTGGTTCGGGTACCGTTTTCCGATGCCCCGATGAGTATTCACCTTTGTGATTTCCCTGAGGTAAAAGGAGATCTTATCGACGAAAAATTAGAACATAAAATGGAACTTGCCAGGAAAATCGTCGAATTAGGTAGGGCTGCCCGAAACAAAGGTAGGGTCAAAAATCGTCAACCCCTTCAAAAAATGATGGTGCAGCTTAGAAACTTTGATGACAAAGTACTGATTTCAGAGTTATCGGATATCATCAAAGAGGAGCTAAACATAAAGCAAATTGAGTATATACATGTAGCTGAAGAGTATTTCACATATACAGTAAAGCCCAGATTTGACCTATTGGGCCCCAAATATGGAAAACTCATGTCGGCTATAGCTAAAGAGATATCCTCAGCCAAAGCTACGGAACTGATAAATACTGCCAGGGAAAAAGGGCAGGTCGCAATTAACGTCAAAGGTGAAACTATATTCATTCTTGAAAACGAACTGGATGTTCGTGCACAGGACAAAGAAGGTTTCTGTGCCGAAGGTGAAGGTGGCTATTATGTAGTTCTCGATACGACAATTACTCCCGAACTTATGCTGGAAGGTATTTCCAGGGAGTTAGTGAGCAAAATACAGAACATGCGAAAGGAAGCAGGTTTTGAAGTGGAGGATAAGATATATCTGTATTGCTCAGGGGATGATACAATAGATGAGGTGTTAAAAAAGCATGGAGAAGAGATAAAGAAAGATACCTTGGCTCTTTCCATAGAAAAAACTTCTCCATCGGAAGACAGTTTCATAAGAGAGTGGAACATTAATGACCATAAGGTCGAAATCGGTGTAAAAAAGCAAGGTTAGGAGTGATGCTATATGACAAATAAGGCGATTTGTGTTATTAAAGAACGTAGGAGCATTCGGGAGTATCTTCAAAAACCGATACCCAAAGAAGTGCTTGAAGATATCGTCGATTGCGGTCGCTTGGCACCAAGTGCGAGGAATCTTCAGCCCTGGTTGTTTATAGTATCTACGGAAGAAACAATCAAAGAAGAGATAGCACAGTTGGCAACTTATGGTAAATTTATAGCCAATGCTGCAGCCTGTATAAGTGTCTTTTGCGAAAGAGACAATAACCATCCGGTAGAAGATGGTTCGGCCGCAACACAAAATATCCTTATAGCAGCTAAAGCCCATGGAATTGATTCTTGCTGGATTGCAGGGTATGAGCGACCATACAGTGAAACTGTAAGGGAACTACTTGAAGTTCCCGAAAAATATATGTTAATATCCCTAATTTCTCTGGGCTATTCTGATAAAACGGTAAGTAGAGCCAAAAAGCCTCTAGATGAGGTTGTACGGTGGGAAAAATATTAAGGCGATATTTTATTGCGGCATTCATTTGAGCGAGTTGCGGGAATGAATGCCGCAATGCGTTTATAATGGAAGGAGAAACGGTCAAGACCGTTCCCTATGGTGAAGGTGAGCGTTTGAGCGGTCAAGGTCGTTTCATGGTGTGATTGGTGTTGTTATGCGGAACGGTCAAAATACCGTTTCCGACGGGATGGAGAGGATTTCATGAGAACCATAATAAATGATATTCTACCTTTTAACCTTGAAATAATAGCCGAAGGCGGTCAGGCTTTTCGATGGAACAGGCAGCAAGACGGCAAATATATTGGTGTAGTTGGAAACCACGTCTTTGAAATCTTTCAGAATGATGATGAATTAATAATTGATTCTAATGACGACAAAAAAATCACAGTGTTTTTAAAGGAGTATTTTGACGTATATAGGGATTACGAGCGAATAGAACAGGAAATGATGAGCTTTGAAGAATTGATTCCTGCCGTTAATTATTGTAGTGGCTATAGGATTCTTTTTCAGGACCCTTGGGAAACCACCATATCATTTATTATCTCAGCGAACAACAATATTACAAATATTAAAAAGACAATCAAAAATATGTGTAAATTATATGGAAGCCCCATAGAATACAAAGGCGAAACATACTACTCTTTTCCTTCTCCGAATACATTGGCGAGGCTTTCAGAAGCTGAGTTGAGGCTTACAAAATGCGGTTATAGGGCTAAATACATCATTCAGACAGCGCGGATGGTAGCCAGTGGTAAAATTGATATATACGATTTAAAAGAGTTACCCACCACTAATATTAGAAACGAGCTTTTAATGCTTCCCGGTGTCGGCCAGAAAGTAGCGGACTGTATAATGTTGTATTCCATGAGGAAGTTTGAAGCCTTTCCCATTGATATATGGATAAAAAGAGTACTTGAGTATATTTATTTCGATGGTAGCCAGAGGCCTATGGCAAAACTTAAAGAATTTGCCGAAAAAAGATTCAAAGAAAAGGCCGGTTTCGTACAACAATATCTCTTTCACTACTCCCGTAGTTGTTGGCCGGATATTGCAAAGCCAGATATGAAATTACAGTGAAATTTATCAAAAGTGTAGCATAATTGCATGTAATGTGCTATAATAATAGTGCTAAAAACTGATAGGAGGGATAAATATGAGTCCTGAGCAAACTATTATTATAGCAAAGATGTGTAAAGACTATAAAAAAGGCAGTACTTTTAAAGATGCTGCTAACTATATTAACCAATATGCATCCTGTAAGAGCTGCACAGATTGGCAGGCTGGCCGATGTAAGAAAGCCCAGGATATTTTAAAGAGTTTAGATTGATTGAGCATTAATTGTTTTTAGTCTGAAAAATGGTATTCAATTAGGTTTTAAATTGAATACCATTTTTTATTTTAATATATCCTTTTTCTTTGATTTTGTTTTTGTTGGCATAAAGATAAGCAAAACGCATGTAAATAATACCACAACGCAGGAAGTTGTGCTATAATCTTATTGTAGAAGTTTTTTAATTAAATCTCCGGAGGCTGATAGACATGCGAAAAATAGATCTTCGGGACATAATTCATAAGTTGAGTTTAGAAGTAATTGTAGCTACCGATGCAATGCCTGACATTTCGGTATCAGATTTAAATCGTCCGGGGCTTGAACTTACCGGGTATTTTGATTATTTTGCCTATGATAGGATACAAATCTTAGGCAAGACCGAGATTTCTTTTTTGAAAGGCATTTCAAACAGTACACGAAAAGCTCGCCTTGAGAAGCTGTTATCATATGATATACCGTGTATAATAATCACCCGCAATCTCAAGCCGCCGGATGAACTGATATTAACTGCCCGGCAAAACAAAAAACATATTTTAAGATCTCCGATGGCGACCACACAGTTTATGAGTAGGTTAACAGATTTACTCGAAAGAAAGCTGGCACCCCACACTACAATCCATGGTGTGCTAGTTGACATATACGGTATAGGAATGCTAATCATAGGTGAAAGCGGCATAGGCAAAAGCGAAACAGCCGTGGAGCTTATTAAGCGCGGTCATCGTTTGGTAGCCGATGATGCAGTGAATATAAAACAGGTAGCTGAAAATATTTTAATTGGAACAGCCCCTGAGTCTATTCGGCACTTTTTAGAAGTGCGTGGATTAGGGGTTATTGACGTTAAAACTATCTTTGGTGCTGGAAGTATAAGGAATGACATAAAAATTGAAATGGTAATAGAACTGGTAGAGTGGGAAAACTATAAAGAAGGTGACAGATTGGGCTTAGAAGAAGAAGAAATAAGAATTCTCGATTCATATATAACAAAAAAAACGATACCAATCAGGCCGGGCAGAAATATTGCGGCTATTATGGAAGTTGCCGCCATGGACTATCGACTTAAGGCCCTTGGATATAACGCAGCATTAGAGTTTAGCAAAAGACTTTTTGATGAGATAAATAAAAATAAGTAAAGTATAGGAGGTATTTTGAAATGCTAGATAATCTGGATAAAATACAAGAACTGGACAAAGGTGGAATGTTCGAACTCATATACAAATTTCCGGACCACTGTGTTGAAGCCATTAGCATTGCCAAAGGATCCATTCGCGGACTACGATTTCACAACATTTTCAACGTGGTGATAACGGGTTTAGGAGGTTCTGCAATCGGCGGGGATTTGATTCGCATGATTACAGCTGATCGGGCTCAAATTCCTATTATTGTCAACAGAGGTTACAGCCTGCCGGCTTTTGTAGACGAGAGGACCCTTGTTGTTGCTTCCAGTTATTCCGGCAACACAGAGGAAACTTTGACGGCTTACGAGCACGCAAAAAGCAAAAAAGCTAAAATAATGGTTATTACCACTGGTGGCAAGCTCAAGAAAAAAGCTATGGCAGACGAAACCCCTATCATGACTATTCCCGGGGGATTGCCACCACGAGCGGCTCTAGGGTTTTCGTTTTTTCCTATTTTTGTATTATTTCAAGAACAGGGGATAGGATTTAGAAAGCAATTTGATATAAAAAATGCTATCAATCTTTTAAAAGAAACCCGGGAAAAATATTGTCCGGAAGTGCCTGAAAAAGATAACCCGACAAAAGTCTTAGCTAAAAAACTATATGGAAAAATTCCCGTCATTTATGGGTCTTCAAACCTGACTGATATCGTTGCGGTGAGATGGAAAGGGCAGCTGAATGAAAACTCCAAACATCCCGCTTTCTTTAATGTTTTTCCAGAGTTGAACCACAATGAGATAATGGGTTTTGAGGGTGATGACAAGCTGCTAAAAGCTCTTGAAATCGTGGTTCTTAGATCTCCTTATGAGAGCGATCGTATAAAGAAACGCATTGATATAACAATGGATATTTTACAAGATAAAGTCAGTGGCATAACCGAACTATGGCCAAATGGGGATTCCGCCTTGGAACATATGCTGTATCATATAATATTTGGGGATTATGTGAGTGCATATTTAGCCATACTTAATCGCAAAGACCCAAAGGAAATAGATTTTATCGATGAATTAAAAAAGCGGATGAAAGCTTAAAGCATTACTTATGAGGTGGTAGTATTGAAATACGAAGTGGATACCCATTGCCATACTATAGCCAGTGGGCATGCTTACAGTACAGTTATTGAAAATGCCCGAGAAGCAGCTGATAAAGGGCTTAAAATGATTGCTATAACCGACCATGGGCCTGCCATGGGAGAGGGGATTAATAACTACTATTTCGGGAATACGATCGTTATACCCCGGCAGATTGATGGAGTTTACATACTTAGGGGAATTGAAGCAAACATCTTAGATACTAAAGGAACCTTGGACCTTCCTGAACGTTATTTTAAAAAACTTGATATTGTGCTAGCCGGTTTACATAAAGGGTGTTTTTCGGGAGAGACAGTGGAAGAAAACACAAGAGCAGTTATAGAGACAATGAAAAATCCATATGTGGATATAATCGTTCATCCAGGAAATCCGGAATTCCCCTTGGATATCGATAGATTTGTCGAAGCAGCTCGAGAATATAATGTGCACATAGAAATAAACAACAGTTCATTTACAGTCAGTCGAAAAGGAAGCAAAGAAAACTGCTTATTAATTGCAAAAAAGGCGGCATCCATAGGAGCTAGGGTTTCACTGGGAAGTGATGCTCACATTTGCTTTGATATTGGCAATTTTAATGAAGCGCAAGAAATAATAAAAGTAGCCGGAATTTCCGAAGAGAGTATACTAAACACTTCAGTGGATAAAGTAATAGATTTTTTAAAATCCAAGGGCAGGGAAATCATACTTAAATAAAGGCATAAAAAGCATAAAAAATTTATATGTCAAGTCTGGCACTAAATGCTCAAAGGGTCAATTGTGAAAAAATATCCAAATTGTAGACTGATTAGTATCTGTTAAAAGTTTTGAATAAAGCCTGAAAAATACTAATATAAATAGGATATAAAGGTCTGGAGGAGGAGATGTAAATGCGCCGCAGGTCCTTTATCCTATTTTTAGGTGTTGTGCTTATCATAACAATCCTGTCAAATTTGTTTATAGGATGCCGTAATGGGAAGCAGGCAGCAAAAGACGGTTTTGAAGAAATGTGGCAAGGGGTCATAACCCTTTGGGATTTTCCGCGTTGGCCTGATAAAAACGGTAATCGCTTTGGGTGGATTGAAAAGAAAATAGCGGAGTTTGAAAAAACACATCCCGGAGTATTTATACATCTTAGACCATTAAAGTGGGAATATGGGCTAATTGAACTCAGAGCCGCAGCCACAGCGGGCACTTACCCCGATATAGCACCGGTAGCTGCTGACTATGATTTTATTATAGAAGGGTATTTTGAGCCGGTGGATGAGTATTTTTTGCCAGATGAGCTCAAAAGATATGAACCTAGAGCCATAGAAGCGGTTACTTATCAGGAACGAATTTATGGATTCCCTTGGTTTATGACCACATATGGGCTTTTTATAAATAGAGAAATGTTCCAAGCTAAAAATGCTATAATACCCGAAAACGGTTTATGGACCTATGATGATTTTGCTTGTGCCCTGCAAAAGGTGACTTATGATAAAAACAAGGGTGGTAAAATCGATTGCTATGGCTTCAATTTGTTTTTATCCCCGGGTAGTTATCAGGTGTGGGGATTTCTTACAATGGATGGAGCCAAAATATTTGACGAACACGGTAATTTTACATTGAATACACCTGAAGGAATCTCAGCTTTAACAAAATTGACAGAGCTTGAGGCAAAATACAAAGTAGTCCCGACAGAAGAGTATGGAGCGCTGGAAGAAACGCGAGTATGGGGTGATTTTTGTGAAAAACAAAAAATAGCAGTATATCCAGCTGGGCCTTGGGCTATTAAAGTTCTAAGTGATAGGTATAAATCAGGGAAGGGATTTGAATTTGATTTGATGCACTATCCTAAAGGTCAAAACACTCCGTCGGCATTTGCACTAGTATCTGGGTATGCGATTTTCAAACAGCAGAATGACAAGAAAAAAGCCCTTTGTGCCGAGTTTTTAAAATCCATTACCTCTGAAAATGAGCAGGAATGGCTGGCTGAATATGGTGTCTTTCCGGTTTATACCGAAGCACTTAAAAAAGCTGCAAACGATCCATTGATTAAAAGGATGAAAGAAATCCTTGACATCGCGGCAAATTTGCCAAAAGTTAAAAAATGGCATAAGATAGATGAAGCGGTAATTGTACAAGTTCGCTTGGCATTACTATCCAAAAAAACACCTTCACAAGCATTGGAAGATGCTGCAAAAACAGTGGAAACAATATTAGTAGGGGTGCATTAATCACGAATATCTAGTATCTTTGAATAAGGAAAATAAAAAGGTAAAAAATAACACTAACAAAATGCTAAAGTTAAGGTTCAACAAAGGAATGTTTATACATGAGTTTTAAAAATTGTGCCATCTATGATAAGATAGTTTTGGGTAAACCCAAGACAATTAAGGATTTAACATTTATTCCAATATTGGATATTACCTTTGGAGGCTATGATAAATTCGGTCTATTTTTTGGCGGTAGCATATCACCCAAAGCTTTTATTGTATTAGACAGTATTGGGGCTATTAGTTTTTACAATATTTCAACAGATATCACTACCTCAGAATTACTGGACAGTATACCATTAATTGCTGATGAAGAATAATTATATAATATAAATACACCTAGAATATAGCAGGAATTATAACCTTTTTATAGAAATAAACTATGTTAGAAGGTAAAAAGGGTATTTTGGTTTGAAGAAGGGAAGGTAACATGAATTTTACGAAAATATATAAAAGCATGAGAGCGTTCTTGCATGAAAATCAAATTAAAATAAACGAGCCTATGGAAAACCATACATCCTTTCGTATCGGTGGACCTGTGGATATCATGGTTTTGCCGACAAATCCAAACGAGGTCTGCAGTGTAATCAAAGTATGCAAACAAAACAACATTCCCTTTTTCGTCATGGGCAACGGAACAAATCTATTGGTAAAAGATGAAGGTATCAGAGGTGTAGTCATGAAACTGGCTCAAAATTATAATGATGCCGAAGTAGATGAAAATATCATAAAATGCAAGGCGGGCATGTCCTTGTCCACAGCGGCCAAAATAGCTTTGGGAAATAGCCTAAGTGGCCTAGAATTCGCCAATGGTATACCGGGTACCATCGGTGGTGCAGCGGTAATGAATGCAGGGGCTTACGGTGGGGAAATGGCCGATGTGGTAAAAAAGGTTACGGTTGTGGATATGAATGCTAATTTGATTGAAATGCAAAAAAACGAGCTTGATTATGACTATCGCAGATGTATTCTTCAAAATGGCGATAGAATACTGTTGGAAGTAGAAATGGAGCTCTTGTCCGGAGATTATGAGGATATAAAAAGAAAAATGGAGGATTTTTTAGCTCGACGCAAGGACAAACAACCGCTTAATTTACCCAGTGCCGGCAGTGCTTTCAAAAGGCCTCCCGACAATTTCGCCGGGGCTTTGATAGAAAAAGCGGGTCTTAAGGGTTACAGGATGGGCGGAGCCATGATATCTGATAAACATGCAGGTTTTATAGTAAATGTAGATAATGCAACCTTTAAGGATGTGATAAATCTCATCAATTATATAAAAAAACAAGTCAAAGCGAAATTTGACGTAAATCTTGAATCGGAAATCAAAATTATAGGCGATTAAGGAGGAAGAGAAAATTGATTGTTGGGCTGGATATGGGGGGAACTCACGTTGATGCTGTTCTCATTCATCAAGGTGAGATCATCGAAGCAACCAAAAGTCCCACCGATCGCAGCAACCTGTTGGAATCCGTTTGGGGAACCTTGAAATCACTACTATCTAGACAAGACCCTTCACAAATTAAGCGGATAATTTTAAGTACCACTATTTCTACCAATGCTATCATCGAACAAAAGACAGATCCTGTTGGAATGATTATCGAATGTGGTCCCGGCCTTCAAAATGACTTTCTTTGTTGTGGCTGGGAAAATATTTTTATATCGGGGTATATAGATCATCGAGGCCGAGAAATCAGCCCGGTAGATCAACTGGAAATTAAGAAGGCGGTAAGAACTTTTAAACGCCAAAATATCCCGGCGGTAGCAGTAACCGGAAAGTTCTCGGTACGCAATGCCGAACATGAGGTAAAAATAAGTGAAATGTTAAAAGATGAGTTTTCGCCCATTACCTTGGGGCATACCCTATCAGGCAAGTTAAATTTTCCTCGCAGGGTTTTCACATCATATTACAATTCAGCAGTTTATACAACTTTCTCAAAGTTCAGCGAGAGTATATGTAAAGCTCTTAAAAGAGAGAAAATCAGTGCCCCGATCTATGTTTTAAAAGCCGATGGAGGCACTATGAGCTTAAAAGCCGGGGAGAAATATCCGGTAAATACCATTTTATCAGGTCCGGCAGCCAGTGTAATGGGTGGACAAGCCTTTCTTGAAACTTCCAAAGACGCAATTTTTCTTGATATAGGTGGAACAACTACCGATATTTCATTTTTAGCTGATGGGGTTCCTTTGTTTGAACCCTTGGGAATAAAAATAGGAGACTTTCCTACACTGGTTAGGGCACTTTATAGTGTTTCCATAGGTGTGGGCGGAGATAGCAGAGTTGGTGTAAAAAACCAAACACTTGTCATAGGCCCTGAAAGGCAAGGGCCACCCAAGGCTTTAGGCGGGGCATGCCCCACACCTACCGATGCCATGATAGTATTGGGATTAATTGATATTGGTGACAAACATAAAGCTGTAAATGCCATGAAAGAAATAGGTGGGTCTCTGAACTTGGGCCCGGAAGCTGCGGCAAATGCAATCTTAGACACAATGGCTAATATGATAAAGAACAAAGTAGAAAAACAACTGCATGAAATAAATTCTCATCCGGTATATACTGTCAAAGAGCTGCTCTATGGCAAAAAAATCAAGCCCGCATTCGTACAAGTTATAGGTGGTCCTGCTGAAGCAATGGCAGTTATCCTTGAAAAAAAATTTGGCATACCCTGCCGGTATCCTAAAGTTTATAAAGCGGCCAATGCGGTGGGAGCGGCATTAGCCAGGACCACAGCGGAAATTACGATGTTTGTAGATACTGCTCAAAAAACCCTTTCAGTGCCCGAAATGGGCTTATATAAAAAAGTAAGCCGGGGATACAGTTTAGAAGAATCAAAATTACAGGCTTTGGATTTGTTAAAGCGTCAGTCTACATTGTTTGGGGCAAAAGAGGGTGAAATTCAAGCTGAAATAGTAGAAGAAAACAGTTTTAATATGGTTCGTGGTTTTACTACAAGTGGCAAAAACATAAGAATCAGAGCCCAAACAAAACCCGGATTAATACATCAATTGCGGAGTGATGAAGATGTTAGTTGCTAAGAACCGACTGGGTTTAGTTTTATTCCCTGCTTTTGATTGGGCAATCAGTCCTTCACATCCTGAGCGTGAAGAAAGGTTGCTTTATACTCAAGACCAGCTATTTGAAGAAGGTATCATGGATATAGAAAACATCAAGTTTTATAACCCTGAGGTAGCCTTAAATAAAGATGTGCAAAGAGTGCACTTTTGTGTGCCTGATGTAGAACAAAAAGTTACAAAATCTCACTTGATTTCTGCAGGTGGAGCTATTAAGGCAGCCCATATGGTGATTGATAAGGAAGTTGATAAAGCCTTTGCACTTATACGGCCGCCGGGCCATCATGCTCAGAGAGTTGTATATGGTGATCGTGGTTTTTGTATCATTAATATTGAAGCGGTGATGCTGGAAAACCTTAGGGCAAAATACGGTCACTGCCGTGCAGCAATAGTAGATACCGATTGTCATCATGGAGACGGCACCCAAGATATATATTGGAACGACAAGGATACCCTTTTTATATCCTTTCACCAAGACGGTAGAACTTTGTATCCGGGAACAGGTTTTTTAGATGAATTCGGTGGACCTGGGGCTTTAGGATATAATATAAACATCCCATTGCCGCCAGGGACTGGTGAAGAAGGTTTTTTATATGTGCTTGACAACCTTGTGCTGCCGATATTAAGAGAATATAAACCCGATTTGGTTGTAAATTCCGCCGGACAAGACAATCACTACACAGACCCGCTGACTAGCATGAACTTTACCGCACATGGTTATGCTGAATTAAACCACAAACTAAACCCTGATTTAGCGGTTTTAGAGGGAGGATATTCCATAGAAGGTGCACTACCCTATGTGAATTTGGGGATTATCTTGGCTATGGCCGGTTTAGACTATTCAAATGTTCGCGAGCCTGATTATAATTTAGAAAAATTAAGACAGCCACAAAAAATATCTGACTACATCAAGGCACTTTGTGAAAACATCTATAAACGCTGGAGACAAAGAAATGTGATTGCACAAGAGTTACGGAAAGGAAAGGATCATATCATAAGGCAAAGACAGATATATTATGATACCGACGGTATTATGGAAAATCAAACTCAAAGATTCAAAGTATGTTCTAAATGTTCCGGTGTAAATACAATTAACTCTCGCAGCGACCGAGGTATGCCCATATTTGCCGTAACCATACCCCGTGATGCATGCTCCTTATGTGCAGACGAAGGCTATAAAATATATAAAGATGCCGATATACAAAAATATTTTAAAGTTTATCTTCAGGATCGAGCAAATGATACTTACCTAACAAAATAACAAAAGGTGACAGGCACTTAAGTTGTTGAAAATTAAAAATTATGATTACAGTTTAAGGAATGGTTTTGACTGTTCCTTATTTTTTTGGGCAACCAATAACTTGATTCCCAGGTGCCAGGCACCGAAAAAATAAGTTATTTAAAAGAATGAAAATTGTTATTTAATAATCAAAACATATAACAAAATATGGATGCAGAAAAGAACGCATAAAGGGTAAAATATTTAAGAGAACTTGAGAAAAAACGGAGGTGCAACCTTGGACAATCTTAAGAACCTTAGCACTGATTTTTCAGATCGAAATCTAAAACTTGAAAATTTTATCACACAAAATCAAACAAGTTTTAGCGATTTAAGCAATCAACTTAAAAATGCCTTACAGGACATAATACACTTCAAAAATGAGATAGATAAAACTATTCAGCAAATTGAGATGGAAATAGAGCGAAATCAAAATCTTTTGGCTAAGTGGGTATCGGGGGCCAACACTAAACTAATGCAGGAACAGATAACTCAAAAGCGAATGGCTCTGACAAATCAGGTACAAAAAATCAATGATGTTTTCACTCAAATTTCCCAGGAAATAGATAAAACGTTAAATGATTTTGGTAAATCGTCCCAACAGATTGTTGCTGATTTTAAAAATACCGAAAATCAGTTGAAAATGATATCAACAACGAATCAAAACACAGGTACGATATATACTTCAAATGATGTTGCTGCCAATCTTCAGCAAATTTTGCAGCAAGCCATAGATGCTCTAAATTCAGCGCGACAAGGTATGGAGCAACAAAAAGTATTTAATGAAATAAATAAATCCATTGATAATTTGCTTCAGTAATGGAAAAAATTCATATATTAAAACTTAATACACAGGGCATGCTAATGTAGGAAGTTGAAATTCCTTGATGGAGGTGTTAGTTTGACCCATAAAAAGGATTTTAGCGATTATTTACTGGAAAAAAAAATTGATGCTGAGGTTTCTAAAGAAATAAATAACAAACTGGGAAATGCCGGCATGTACGTTGATCAAGTTGGGACAAACAAACAAACTCAAGGGGGTGCGAGCAAACAAATGACCAATCAAACAAGCCAATTTCCTCAACAGTTTCAGCAATTATTAAGCCAGTTAAAAAATCAAGCTCAGACTCAGCAGCAGCAAACAGATGGTCAGGTAAACCAAGCAATTCAACAGGCTATCAATGCTCTTTCCCAGGCCCAACAGAGCATTCAGGCTAATCAAGTATTTTATCAAATGAACCAGTTGTTGGATCAGTCAACAAAACAGCTGCAACAATTAAATCAACAAGCTCAACAATCACAGCAGCAGCAACAGCAACAGCAACAACAGATGCAGCAGGCTGTTCAGCAACTTCAGTAAAATGAGACAATGAGGAGGTTAATAAATCATAACCTCCTCCTTATTTTTTCTCGGCAAGTTTCACTTGACATATATTTCATAAAGTGTTTAAAATAAGATCAAGTGAAGAATGTTGTTTACTTCCCGTTAGGTGAGGCTCCTGTGCGAATATAAGCCACTGCCCGGAAATGTCGAGAGACACCAATGGGTTAGCAGGTCTGACCGGATTAAGGTTGAATCTAATGTGGCTGGAATATAAATTCCAAAGTCGCCCAGTGCTAAAACCGATGACGAGGGGAAAATATACTTTTATGCCCTTTCGTCAGAAAGGGTTTTTAATATTAATTTAACTGATAAAGGGGGCGGTAAGGTGGACCCGGATCCTAGTCGATACTTATTAAAACAAAATATCAAAGAGGCTCATCCTATCGCTGCCACAGTGGTTGGATGGCCCTCTTAAAAAGGAGGGACTGTGATGTTACCGAAAAAAGAAGTAATTCTTATAAAGCATCTTGTACTTAATAAAAGTGATAAAGCGCATAAAATACTGGCAAATCTTCACCCGGCAGATATAGCTCAAATACTCAGCGAGATAAAAAATGGCAATAAAAAGCTTTTTTTTCGAATGATGAGTAGCTCTAAGGCTGCAGAGGTTTTAGAAGAATTTGATCCTTTTGACAGGCTTCACATAATGGAAGAAATGACCGAAGCGGAAACGATAAGAATCCTAGAAAACATGTCTGTAGACGAAATTATAGACCTTTTTCAGAAAATGCCTACAGTTCAGGCTGAAAGTCTTGTCCATAAGTTGCCACAACAAGATTATGAAGAGCTAAAAGCACTTCTAAAAATGGCGGAAGATACAGCTGGCGGACTTATGACTACCGATTATGTTTACATTTTATCGGATGTGACTGTCAGCCAAGCTATTGCAGATGTAAGGCAATTCGGCCAAAAAGCCGAGACGATATATTATCTTTATGTGGTTGATGATAAAAAACATTTACAGGGTGTTCTGTCGCTAAGAGAACTTATCAGTGCTCCAAGGGATAAAAGAATCCATGAAATAATGCATAAAAAAATCGTATCGGTAGACGTGGACCAAGATCAAGAGGAAGTTGCCAAAATCATATCGCGATATTCGCTGCTGGCTGTTCCTGTGGTAAATGAAGCAAATCGATTACTGGGTATTGTTACAGTTGATGATGCAATGGAAGTCTTGGAAGCGGAGGATACTGAAGACATCCACAAAATGGCCGGTATCACACCGGAGGAGGATATAGTTTTAACAACTACAGTATGGGGCGCATCAAAAAAAAGGATTTTATGGCTTGTTATATGTCTTCTAGGTGACATGTTGGCCGGTAAAGTCATTGACGGGTATTCACATGTGCTCGAGTCGATGGTTGCTGTAGCTTTCTTCATTCCAGTACTTATGGCGACCGGAGGAAATATCGGCACACAATCTTTGGCCTTAGCTGTTCGCGGTTTGGCTACCGAAGAACTGAGCAGAAAAAACATTTTACGATTTACTATAGGAGAGACTCTGGCAGGCCTACAATTAGGCATTATATGTGGAATAGTAGTTTCAGTTCTGGCTTATGTATGGCAAGAAAATGCTCAACTGAGTGTGGCAGTAGGACTTTCAATGTGTATTTCTTTAATGTTGGCGTCTCTTATAGGTGTTCTGGTACCCCTTATATTTCATATACTCGACATTGATCCGGCTGTGGCCTCCGGGCCTTTCATAACAACATTGGTAGATATAACTACACTTATAATATATTTTACATTTTCACTTTACTTCATCGACATAATCTCTCCGGACATGGTCGGCATTGCAAGCTTTAAGCTAAAGGGGGTGCTTGAATGAACAACGTGGAACAAATACGAGATATTTTGGCCAAACACGATTTTAAGCAGCTGGAATCTGTACTCCATGAATATCATCCCGTAGATATTGCTGAATTTTATGAAGAACTTTCGCCTGAAGAAAGTTTAAATCTGTTTAAAGTATTGGATTTTAATGTTGCAGTTCAGGTTTTGGAAGAAATAGATACTGATAAAAAATATTTTATTTTAACTAATGTTAAATCAAATTATGCTTCCAAATTAATCGCCGAAATGTCTTTTGATAATGTGGCAGATTTTTTGGGTGACTTAAAGGAAGAAGAAAAAAAGCGAATATTATGCTTAGTTGGGAAAGATGAGCAAGTAGACTTGAAAGACCTGCTCACTTACAATAAAAGCACCGCCGGTGGTCGCATGACTACCGAATATATCGCTTTTCCCAAAAATCTAAAAGCCAAAGATGCACTTAATAAATTAGGGGAGCTGGCCCCCGATGCAGAAACCATATACTATCTTTTTGCGGTGGATTTGGAAGGAAGGCTGGTAGGGGTTGTTTCTTTAAGGGATTTAATTTTAGCTTCTGAGCAAACACCCCTTAAAGATTTTATGCAGACCGATGTAAAGAAAGTCAATGCCTTGTCAGACCAGGAAGAAGTAGCCCGCCTGATTAAAAAATATGGATTTTTAGCATTACCTGTAGTTGACGATGATAATGTCTTACTGGGTATTGTTACAGTTGATGATGCAATGATGGTGGTAGAAGAAGAAACTACGGAAGACATATTAAAACTGTCAGGGTCCGATTTTGATGAAAAGATAGATCTGGGGCAAGCTTCACCATGGGCTCGAGCAAAGCGAAGACTACCATGGATTCTGTTAGCCGTAGTAGGTGAAATCTTTTCCGGTCGGATCATTAAAGACTTTTCTAGTGCTTTACAGACCATAGTGGCTTTGTCGTTTTTTATTCCGGTCCTTATGGATATGGGCGGAAATGTAGGTACACAATCGGCCGCAATCATCGTAAGAGGTCTTGCTACGGGGGAAATCAAAACTGCATCAATAGCAAAAAACATCCTTCGAGAAGCTGCGGTAGGAATGATTTTAGGAGCATTTAACGGCTTATTAGTGGCTGCAATGACATATTTTTGGCAAGGGGAAGTAATATTAGGCGTTGTAGTGGGAATTGCTATGGCCTTTAATCTTACATTAGCTGCTATATTGGGTACATTTATGCCACTGTTGTGGCACAAGCTTGGGCATGATCCAGCAGTGGCTTCAGGCCCTCTTGTAACGACAGTCCTTGATATTTTGGGGCTTTTTGTTTATTTTTCTACAGCTACCTGTATATTGAAGCTATGAATTAGTAACCGCCATCAGGCATAAAACACCTCAATAAGTAGATAATAAAATTAATAAATCATTGGGAGGTATAATATGCATGAGTTTTCTCATCGCCGTCGATGACACTCTTTGCAATATCAGGGATGCTTTGCAAAAACAGGGATATCAGACAGTGGAGCTTTCTACGGCCGATTTCAGGGATGTGGATGCATTTGTCGTTGATAGCAGCAATAGAGATCTTACAAAAAGGAAAAACACAATAGCCGATGAAAGAGTTATCGCTGCCAGTGATACAGATGTTGATACTGTTATTAACATACTTAGAGATAATTTGAAATACTACAAGAAAGAAATAGATAGTCCGTAACTCTTGAAGAGACATACCGCCAGACTCCCCGACCGAACTCAAGCATGAGTGGAAGTCTGGCGGTATATTTATTCCAAAATCATTATTTATCTTCTAACCCTGTATCAAGTTCGATGCCTTTCATAATTATATTCTGAATATCTGCAAATAAGACGGCAAAGCGCTCCTCTGCTTCCAAGTATCGTTTCAGCAATGAATTATGGCTAACGATGCTATAAAGATTTTCAAGGTTTTTTAGAGCTTCATCAACAGGCTTTCCAGATAGCTTAAGTGCTTGAACTTCAACCTGCCTGGTTCTCAGGTCTTTAAGCATCTTTTCAGTCTGGGGGTCTTGCGTAATGATTTCCTTAGCTCTTTTGTATTCTAAGTATTCAGGGCACTCATTTAAACTTTTTGCAAGTTCATGTGCAAGATTATAGACTTTCATGCTGCAACCTCCTTTTTTCTATTGTCATCTTGGATTCAATTATACCAAATTTAGCCGGTTTTCCAAATACGAATTTTTGTACCATAGATTTTAAAAGCAATATATATTATACTGTCAGTAAGGAGAACTTTTATGAAAATAAGGGCTGACTTCCATACACATACCCGATACAGCCATGGGACAGGAACTATCGAACAAAATGTAAGGGCAGCTATAAAAAGAGGTCTGTGTACCATTGGTATTTCCGAACATGGCCCTGCCAACATAGGGCTATGCCTTAAACTTGAAGATTTTCATAAAATGCGTGCAGAAATTGAAAGATTAAAGCGCATATATATGGATATCGACATACTTTTAGGATGTGAGGCGAATATTATCAGTCTTGATGGTGAGCTTGACATCCCTGATTATATTCTTACTGGTCTTGATTATGCAATGGTAGGTTTACATCCCATGGTCTGGCCTCGGAGTCTAAAAGATGGATTTTACCTGTTCTTTGTGGATACTATAGCAAAGTTCAGCAAAAATGCCGTATTAAAGCAAAACGTCATGGAACAAAATACTACAGCCCTTATTAAAGCTATCAGCAGCAATAATATAAAAATTGTTACACATCCGGGATTACATCTGCCCATTGATACGGCGAAACTTGCCCGCGCTGCGGCAGCAAATGGAACCGCTCTGGAGATAAATGCCGGCCATGGTTATATGACCGAAGAATATGCCAGAATTGCAAAGGCCAATGGGGCGAAGTTTGCCATTGGCAGTGATGCACATCACCCAAGGGATGTAGGCAACTTTAAAAAGGCCTTGGATATTGCGCAAAAAGCGGGTTTAAATGAAAAGGATATAATCAATGCCATCTGACTTATGGAATTGGTTTAGGTGTTAGGTAAAGGGGCGAAAACATATGAATGACTTAAAATTTGTGATTATTACCGGTCTTTCAGGGGCCGGGAAAACATTGGCTATGAGAGTATTCGAGGATCATGATTATTTTTGTGTTGACAATCTTCCGCCGGCTTTAATCCCTACTTTTATAGAGCTTTGTAGGCAGAGTATTAAAAGAATAAACAAGATAGCTCTAGTCATAGACATTAGAGGAGGAGGCTTTTTTGATAAGCTTTTTGAAAGCTTAAAAGAAATGCTCGATTCGGGATTTGATTACGAAATTTTGTTTCTCGAGGCTTCCGATGAAGTGCTTATAAAAAGATATAAGGAAAGCCGCCGGCGTCATCCGCTTGCTTTTGAAGGTCGGATTGTAGAAGGTATAAGTTCCGAACGTGAAAAAATGGCGAAGCTACGGGAAGCAGCCGATCATATCATCGATACTTCTTTTAAGACTCCATCAGAACTTAAAAAAGAAATAATGCTCAGATTTATTGAACGAGAAAAAGAAGATCGGCTTTTGATAAATCTAGTATCCTTTGGGTTTAAACAAGGGATTCCATTGGATGCGGACTTGATTTTTGATGTAAGATTCATACCAAATCCTTATTACATTGATGAACTTCGTCCGCATTCCGGTGAAGACCAAAAAGTAAAAGATTTTGTGATGAAATGGCCTGAAAGCAGACAGTTTCTGAAAAAGTTACTTGATATGATACAGTATCTCATACCATATTATATAAGAGAGGGTAAAAACCAGCTAATAATAGGCATTGGGTGTACTGGAGGCAGACATCGGTCTGTGGCCTTTACTGATGAAATAGCTGCCAAACTTAAAGCAGGCCGTCATAGAGTAGTAATGGACCATCGAGACATAGATAAGGATCGGAGTTGAAAAACATGTGCCCTAACATTGTATGTTTAGGGGGAGGTACAGGTCTTCCCAATATATTAAGAGGTTTAAAACTTCATTCTGATAGACTCACCGCTATAGTGACCGTGGCTGATGACGGTGGAAGCTCCGGTATCTTAAGAAACGAGCTTAAAATACCGCCTCCCGGTGATATCAGAAATTGCCTTTTGGCCTTGGCCTATACCGAACCTTTTATGGAAAAGTTATTTCAACACCGTTTCAACAGCGGGTCATTTAAAGGGCACAGCTTTGGAAATTTATTCATAGCGGCAATGACTGAAATGCTGGGAAACTTCGAACTTGCAATAAAGGAATCAAGCAAGGTGCTTGCAGTTCGAGGGACGGTTCTTCCCTCAACCTTGGAGGATGTGATATTGGAGGCAATTTACGAAGATGGTGAAAAAGCTTGTGGCGAGTCTCACATTCCTAATTCAAGAAAGAGAATATCAAGAGTCATGTTAAAACCCTCTGATGCTAAGCCACTGGATGAAGCCTTAGAAGCTATACAAAAAGCCGATGCCATAATCTTGGGTCCAGGCAGCCTATATACCAGTTTAATTCCCAATCTTCTCATAAAAGACCTGACTTGCGCCATATCAAAATCCAAGGCTAAAAAGATTTATGTCGTAAATGTAATGACACAGCCCGGGGAAACTGAAGGTTATTCAGCCTCAGACCATGTCAAGGCTGTTATTAACCATTCCAACCGGGATGTGATGGAGTATGTGATTATAAATTCCGGAGAAATTCCGGATTTTCTGCTGTCCCGTTACCTGTCAGATGGATCTACTCCTGTAGAATGTGACAGTGGAATAATTGAAGAAATGGGTTATACTGTAGTGACCGGCT
>CAZFME010000003.1:0-57746 GCA_964520055.1 uncultured Clostridia bacterium | reverse complement strand
TAGAGGGGAACTCTTACTATGACTAAGTCTATCTTCCATATTGCTATGATAAAGCTATTTTTAATATAAAATCAGATCTAATATTTACACATATAATAGAAAAAACATATAAAAGTAAAGGGTGTTATGCAAGTTAGAAACAATTTAGATAATAAGTATCATTTTAGTGCTAGCTCCGACTTAGATTGTCGCTTAATTCTTACGTAAGTCTTCCGGCCTAATTGTCGGGCACCGGAGAAAACGACTAAAGTTTTGTGTAAATGGTTATAATTACCAATGAAAAGGAGAGACCATTTATGCAAAACATTAAAGAAATGAAAGACGAACTGGCAAGAGAATGCCACTCTATAGAGGATGTCCGTGACATGTTAAAGAACCTATTTAAGGACACCCTACAAGAAATCTTTGAAGCAGAAATGGACGAACATTTGGATCATCACAAGCATAGTAACCAAGGAGATAACTCAATCTAACTTTATGTGTCCATTTTATCGTGAACACCGCAATTTTATGCGGTGTTCGGTATAATAGTGTAAAATGAGTTTACAAATTTAATCCCAGGAGATTTTTCTTCTGGGATTAAATTTTTTTAACACTTTGGATATATATTGAATATAATAATATACTTTACTTAATATGGAGTGGAGACTTATGAGGATGATTTCGGATATAAATATCAATTTTAATGAGCCGAACGATATATATAATCTAATTAATGAAGGTGAGATAACTCCATCAGAAGCTATTAACATATTAATGCAATTTGAGAATAAAAAAAACAGTATACCCGTTCACCCATATGAGAAACCTCAATCAAAGGATATTGAAGAAATAATGGAAGAACTTGATTCTCTAGTAGGATTAAAAAAGGTTAAAATCTTAGTTAAAGAGATTCAAGCATTTATTGAAATTCAAAGACGTAGAAAACAGGAAGGATTAATTAATGAACCATTAGTAATGCACATGATTTTTAAGGGAAATCCCGGTACAGGGAAAACTACTGTTGCGAGAATACTAGGAGACATATTTAAAGAACTTGAGGTTCTTCCAAAAGGACATCTAGTTGAAGTAGAGAGGGCAGATCTTGTGGGAGAATACATAGGGCACACAGCCCAAAAAACTCGAGAACAAATCAGACGAGCTCTTGGAGGGATATTGTTCGTTGATGAGGCATATTCTTTAGGAAGAGGAGGAGAAAAAGATTTTGGTAAGGAGTGCATAGATAGTCTTGTAAAAGCAATGGAGGACCAAAAATATAACCTTATTGTAATTTTAGCGGGGTATAAAGATGAGATGGATTGGTTCTTACAGATAAACCCAGGTCTTCGCTCTAGGTTTCCCATACAAATTGAATTTAACGACTATAGTGTTGACGAATTGATGCAGATTGCTAAAATGATGGTCGAAAAAAGACAATATAGGTTTAGCTCTGAAGCATTATTTAAGTTTGAAAGTCTTTTGCAAAATAGTAAAAATGATATGTTTTATGATAAATTAGGGAATGCACGATTGGTTCGCAATATGATTGAAAAAGCCTTACGTCGTCAGGCACTCCGTCTGGTAAATCAAAGAAGGATTTCTCGTGAAGATCTGCTTCAAATAAAGCCCGAGGATATTTCGGAGGTGGAGGTTAAGTGAGGCGATGTACCATAATAGGAAAAACCAATGTGGGAAAAACATTATTTTTAATAAATTTTGCAGAATATTTTGGAGTAAAGTCCCTAGATATGGAATTTATTAATAATGAAGGTTTTAAAACCTCCGAGAAGATTTACCCCAAAACTGCCATTTCTCGCCTTGTAGATGAAAATCCTCACAAAACTCTTTGCATTCAGGCAGTTACAGTGAATATTCCAATAGGTAAAGGCAAAAAAAGGATTAGAATTATAGATACTGCTGGGTTTATAGATGGCATCCATCCTGACGCGGAAATTCGAAAAGCTATTTCGCAAACTCTTACAATAATACGAGATTCTGATATTATTCTTCATATTATTGATGCCAGTGCTGCTAAACATAAAGACTTGCCGAGTTCCATGGGTGAAGTGGATTACCAGATTGCTCAATTTGCTCAATTAAAAAGGGGTTACGCAATCTTGGCAAATAAAATAGACCTTCCGGGAGCAGAACAAGGGTTAGCAAAAATAAAACAAGAATTTACAGGGAATGTGATATTCCCTGTTTCGGCACTCTACAAAAGAGGCTTTAAAGAGGTGAAAACGTTTGTTGCTCACAATATCTGAGATGTATTTGTTAAAAAAGTTTTTTAGTGTGTTTTTCACAGGTTTGGTAATAAAAATAATGGATGACTATATGGACCAAGATATTGACATTCTTGAGAAACAACAAAATATATTTACCGCTATTGAATACGGTGGATTGCCTTACGCACTGTTATTATTATCATTGGCATTTATGCTGGATCCTGTTGTATCATTAAGCTTGTTTTTAGCTAGCTTTGCCGTAGGAATGGCAGGGGAATTAACTGCAAGAATGCCTTCTGGATTATACAGTTATCAAGAAAGTATTATAGTAGTTATACTAGGATTTATATTTTTAAAAATAAATATGGCATCTTCGATACTTATTATTGTCACTATTCAATTATGGGATGACTTCATAGATTATGACAAAGATAAGATAAACAAAAAAAATTGGGCTTTTCTACTGGGAAAAGTAGAATGTTTATTACTCGCAATTATTTTTTTTCTTTCATCATTTTATATAGATTACGTAAAGGCAGTTTCATCAATAATTTCAATGCATGTAATTATATACATAATAAAGATATTGTTAACAAAGCAAAATAAAGCTATGAATCAAACTATTTAGAAGGGACGGTCCAGGATGTTTTATAATAAAATACTTTTGTTAATAATTTTAGAAATAGCGGTTTTTTTATTGGGATATGCTTTAGGTAGAAGAACAGGAAAGAAGGAGGGTATGACTGAAGGAATGAGTCTTGTACCTCTTGAGTGGAGAAAGCAGCTGTTTGAAACATCTATATGTCCGTTATGCACCAAAGAGTTGAACATGCATATAAATTATGATAATATACATAATCGAGAATTATAGATGAAAAGAGGATAATAAATGGAAGAAGGTTTGTTAGATAATATTGATAAAATTGCCGTGGAAGGTTATGGTATTAGCCGAGATATTATAAAAACATCTAAAAAAGTTACTGAAAATATTCGACATATTATAAGGGATATTGAAAACATTGTTGAGTTCAATCAATTAAAAGTACTAGCATCAATGAAAAAATCATTTTTAAGTGATTACCATCTCACCGGCTCTACCGGATACGGATATGGTGATGTCGGAAGAGAAACAATAGACGAAATATATAAAAACATATTTAGAGCTGAGGATGCCCTTATAAGACCTCAAATCGTATCAGGAACCCACGCCATAACTCTGTGCCTTTTAGGAGTGTTAAGACCCGGCGATGAACTTTTAAGTGCAACTGGCACTCCTTATGATACATTAAAAGATGTGATTCATGGGGATAACTGCGGGTCATTAAAAAATTATAACATAAGTTATCGAGAAGCAGGTTTGACCAATGGTAAACCAGATTATAAGGCGATTAAGGATAATATGAACGAGAATACCAAGATGGTTCTCATTCAACGTTCAAGAGGATATAGTATAAGGCCCTCCTTAGGCATTTCAGAAATAAAGCGGCTTATTGAATACATAAAAAGCATAAAACATGATGCAATCTGTTTTGTTGACAACTGTTATGGTGAATTTGTAGAAACTAATGAACCAATCGAAATTGGTGCGGATTTATGTGCCGGATCTCTGATAAAAAATCCCGGAGGAGGGATAGCACCCACCGGGGGATATGTAGCAGGAAAAAGCGAATTAGTAAAACAATGTTCTTACAGACTTACTGCACCGGGTCTTGATAAGAATTACGGTCCATCACTTTTCTCAAATCGTCTGATTGTTCAAGGGCTTTTTTATGCTCCAATGATAGTGGGTGAAGCCTTAAAAGGTGCAATCTTTACTTCCGGGATAATGGAGCAAATGGGGTTTGAAGTTTATCCAAGATATGACGAAAAACGAAGCGATATAGTAACAGCTGTTATATTGAGGGATAAAGATGCTTTGATCAGTTTTTGCAGGGGAATACAAAAAGTAGGCCCTGTAGATTCACATGTTATGCCTGAACCATGGGCTATGCCAGGATATGATAATAAGATAATCATGGCTGGTGGTAGTTTCATACAAGGTTCTTCTATAGAACTTAGTGCTGACGCCCCACTCAGGGAACCTTATGTAGTATACATACAAGGTGGCTTAAACTTTTTCCATGTAAAACTCGGTATATTAAGCGGTCTTCAAGCATTGATAGACAGCGGTAATCTCAAAATAAAATAAGCTAACATACAGAAAATAAAGGGACAGGGAACGGTTCTACTGTTGCTTTATTAGGGGTGGCAGGGGACAATTTCACTGTCACCTTTTTGGGATTACAGTTTTCTGTAAAGTCCTACTACTTTTCCAAGTATTTTCAAATCCTTTACTATAATGGGTTCCATAAAAGAGTTTTCCGGTTGAAGCCGGAAGTGATCGGATTTTTTATAAAATCTTTTTATGGTTGCCTCATCTTCAAGGAGGGCTACAACTATATCGCCGTTTTCTGCAGTGTTCATAGATTGTACCAAGACATAATCACCGCTCAAAATACCGGCGTTGATCATACTGTCGCCTTTTACAGATAACATAAAAACAGTAGCGTCAGGCACCATTTCTTTAGGCAAGGGGAATATATTTTCTATATTTTCCTGGGCTAAAATAGGTTGTCCGGCGGTTACTTTTCCGACAAGGGGTACTTCGACCAAATTTTTGTTAAAAACGCTCATATTCATGATCTCGATAGCCCGTGGTTTTTGTGGGTCACGTTTAATGTATCCTTTTTTCTCTAACTGAACTAAATAACCATGAACTGTAGCGGTAGACTTTAAATTGGTAGCTGCACAGATTTCTCTGACCGACGGGGGATAACCTTTAATTTTAAAGTAGTAATGTAAATAATCCAGTATTTGCCTTTGCCTATGAGTCAAGTCTTCATACATAATGTATCACCCCGGAATTTTTTATTTAATTATATCATAATAGAACAATATTTCAAACACATGTTTGATTGGGTGTGGCTATTTTATAATAACTTATATGACTTTAAAAAAGGGTTAGAATATAATCCGCATGGCCATGTGTGCATGGCACATATAAATTAACCCCAAAAGTTTAATAATATATTATCAGCACAACGTCCGATAATATATATTATGTAAACTAATAAATATTATTAAGAACTATTGGCATTATAATACCTACAATATGCTTATATGAGTTTTTTATTTAAACATTTATGGGCCTAAATACGGTTTTAAGACGTTTTATACATGGATATATTACATTATACCAATTCTGTTTTAAATCACCTTAAAAGCAATTTATGAAGGCGATTGTACTAAAAATATGTTGGGTTTTTTGATTCTCAATTTTTTTTGCAATACTACCTGTTTCTTCGATATTTTTTCTTTTAAAAGAAAAAAGTCCCGGCTACGGGACTTATTTTCAATTTTTATTTTAATATAAAAATGGCAGGGGAGACAGGACTTGAACCCGCAACCAACGGTTTTGGAGACCGCTACTCTACCAATTGAGCTACTCCCCTATGCTTTTTATATTATACAATAATTTATTTGCCATGTCAAAGATTAGTGTGAAAAATTTTTAGTTAACATATTGAGAAATGCTCTAATGAATTTAGCATAATATGGTATAGCAATATACATCTAAACCTAGCGCATAAACCTAGCGCAAATTCAAAATTCATAAAAATTTACAACATTCCCAAAAGCCCTTGTTTTTAATAAAAAATTATGGTATCTTATTAAGTTGAAAGGAGGAAATTAAAAGAAAAGGACAACACAAGGATAAAACAATTATAAAAGGAGGATAATTCATCTTGAGTCAACAACATGATGCTCAAAAGACACGTGAAGGTTTTGCAAGTAAAATTGGTTTTATATTCGCTGCAGCCGGTTCCGCCATAGGTCTTGGTAATATATGGCGCTTTCCCTGGTTGGTAGGAGCCTATGGGGGCGCTGTTTTCTTAGTTATATATTTGGCTATTGTCGTACTTGTAGGTATTACAATGTTTATGGGTGAAGTTACCCTTGGCCGTTATGCCCAAAGATCCAATGTAGGTGCCTTTAAAAAAATAAATAAGTCATTTGCATGGATTGGAGGTATAGGCCTTATTGCAGGTTTTATGATTCTATCATTTTATAGTGTCGTAGGCGGTTGGGTCATTTATTACTTCTTTCGTTCAATTATTGGATTTGGAATGACTGATCCCGCACTAACCGATCAGCTTTTCAGCGGTTTTATATCAAATCCTGTTTTACCGATATTGTTTCATGCTCTTTTTATGGCTTTAACTATCTGGATCTGTTATAACGGTGTCAAAGACGGTATTGAAAAGTATTCCAATATCATGATGCCTGCACTATTTTTAATTGTAGTCATTTTAGCTATTCGTTCTTTAATGTTGCCTGGGGCAGCTGAAGGAATCAAATTTTATCTTGTACCGGATTTATCAAAACTTACTACGAAAACAGCATTAGCTGCTCTGGGTCAAGTGTTTTTCTCTCTAAGTTTAGGAATGGGCTCCATTCTAACCTATGGCAGTTACTTAGGGAAAGAGGAAAACATTCCTCAGGTATCGTTAATAGTGCCCCTAATGGATACTGTTATTGCCTTTTTTGCAGGTCTTATCATCTTCCCTGCTGTCTTTTCCTATGGTTTTGAACCTTCTTCCGGACCAGGTTTAACTTTTGTTACTTTACCGGCAGTATTTAGTGAGATGCCCTTAGGACAGCTTTTTGGCGGTGCATTTTTCTTCTTGCTATTTCTCGCTGCTTTAACTTCTGCCATCTCGCTTCTAGAACCGATTATAGCCTATATGATAGAAGAACATGGCTGGAATCGGAAACGGGCATCAATTACCATTGGTGGGGTAATCTTTATCGTCGGTACATTTGCTTCATTATCCATGGGGCCCTTAAGTGGATTTAAAATTGCAGATTTGGTATTTTTCGACCAACTGGACTGGGTCTCTAATAACCTTCTTTTACCTCTTGGGGGAATGTTAACGGCTCTATTTATTTCATGGTTATGGGGTACCCAAAATGCTTTAAGGGAAGCAACTAACAATGGTTTACTAAAATTTGAATTGGGTAATTTTTGGGCTAATGTTATGTTAAAATATGTTGCTCCAGCCTTGGTTTTCATTGTATTTCTCACTGGATTAGGTATATTTTAAAAATAAACAGCACCTTTTTACAGGTGCTGTTTATTTTTAAAATTGGTTAAACTTTAGATTTGGGCAAGGCAATATTATCCCTTTTTCACTCCAATATTTCAATAAATTTTTCAATTCGGTCCAGACCCTTTTTTATATTTTCCATTGAAGTTGCATAGGATAATCTTACATAATCATTGGCACCAAATGCTACACCAGGTACTACGGCAACTTTATATTTTTCAAGAAGAATTTCAGTAAAATCAGTTGAATCATTAATTGTTCTTCCATCACATTGCTTATTAAAGGTTCCGGATATATTCATAAATATATAAAAAGCCCCCATAGGTAAACGGCAGGAAAGATATTTTATTCTATTTATTCTTTCTACCATATACTTTCGACGCTCTGAGAATTCATTAACCATTTTTCCTATGTTTTCATCTTTGGTCAAATTAGAAAAAGCTTCCACACTAGCTCTTTGTGCTATGGAGTTAGGATTTGATGTAGAGTGGCTCTGGAAATTTTCCATAACTTCTATTAGCTGTGTTGGTCCTGCTGCGAAGCCTATTCTCCACCCTGTCATAGCGAAGGATTTTGACATCCCGTTTATCAATAAAGTTCTTTCAAGCATATTTTTATACGAGACTATGCTTACATGCTCCAAGCAGTCATAAATCAATTTTTCGTATATTTCATCCGATATAACAAAAATATTGTTTTCTATAGCTAATTTTGCTATTTGCTCCAAATCCTGTTTAGAATATACACTGCCACAGGGATTATTAGGGCTATTGATGATAAGTATTTTGGTCTTCTTGTCGATATACTTTTTTAAGGTGTCGGCTTTTAAAATAAAGTTGTTATTCTCAGTTGTTGGCACAAAAACCGGAATTCCACCACATAGCTTAACCATTTCTGGATAGCTTACCCAATATGGGCTGGGAATTAAAACCTTGTCACCGGGATCTATGAGACAATATAATGCATTATACAGGCATTGTTTTGCACCATTAGATACCGTAATTTGGTTTGGGGTGTATGAGACACCGTTTTCTACTTCAAGGTAATTTGCTATAGCAATTTTGAGTTCTTTTGTCCCCCCCACCGGAGTGTATTTTGTGATACCTTGATTAATGGCGGATTTGGCTGCTGATTTAATATATTCCGGTGTATCAAAGTCCGGTTCACCAGCTGCAAAACCTATTAAATCATGGCCTTCTTTTTTCATTTGCTTTGCTTTAGCATCCACTTCTAGAGTTGGTGATGGGCTAATGCCTTGAGCTTTTTGTGAAATGAACAATGTTATAACCTCCTCTGCAATTTAAACAACTAGTGACATTTTTTCTTATATTCTTCATAAAATTGTATTTTCCTTTTATTTTCCTTACACAGTAAATAAAAAAAGAAAATGGGGGATCCCCAAAATTTTTAGCATTATTTATTTTTATTTTTATTATTGATTATATATATATCTTAATATTTTTGCAAGTATTTGTTCTCGTACTTTGTCAATGACTCCGAAGTTCATATTGGATGCATAAATCGCCTCAAGTTCATTGCGTGTTTTTTTTACGTTTCCCAGTGTTTTTATAGCCTTTTCAAACAACTCCCATGAAAGTGAGTTATTGTATTCGATATCTCCCTTAAAATCTTTTAGCCTAGAACAATCTAAAACAAAATTCATATCTATAACTACATCATCTCCCCTTATATTCGATAATATATGAGGTTGAATTGAAGTTATAAATCCAATACCTAATTCCTGTATTATTAAATGTTCAATTTTTTCCGGATTCATAGGACAATGAAATACGTCCACGTCAAATCTTTTGCTGACGGCATGGTTAAAAATGTTTTTTAATAAAGTAGACTTTCCTGTACCTGGATTTCCCGAAATTATAAAACGTTGATGGACATTATCAAATAAATCGTCTAAAAAGTGTATGGAGCCTTCTGGAGTAATTCCGCTGGCAAACATATGTCTTTGAAAAGGAGTTTTACTGTTTCTTTTTATATCTTTGAATACATTGTTTATAATTTCTTCAGTTTTTGCTTCAATTAGCTGGTTAATAACTGCATTTCTATATATGTCTTCAAGGTCATCTAAAATCATTTTAGATGTTTTTAAATATTTATATACTCTTTTGTAAAGATATCTTACCTTTTCTTGCAAAACAAAGATACGGTCTTTTTGCTTTAGCAGACCGGATTCATCCCAATATTCACCGAAATTAACTATTTCATCAACACAACCGGGGAATTTTGGGTCTATCACATGTGGAGCAGTCCCGTCAACTACAGCTACGTTATATTTTTTAACTATCAAACCGTCTAAGGAATCGCTGTCAGCGGTACAATGAAGTAATTCAATATCTAAACCCTTCTGAGTCAACTCTTTGGTTATTTTCCTTATCATTGTTGACTTGCCCACTCCTGGCCCGCCTTTGATTATTATTATTCTCCGTGCATTTTTCCATGGCAGAATATAATCAAAAAAAGAATAGTATCCATCAGGAGTATTATTACCGGGAAAATATCTTGTTATGTTTCCTTCTCCCATAATGCGTTCCCTCCAATAAATTAAAATATCATTATAATATACGTAGAGGGAACTACATTGGTGCAAGTTTAAGTCTCATAAATTGAAATGACAGCTTTATCATTATTCTTTGAAATACCTACCATAATGTGCTTATTTTTTAAATTTTTATTTAAGAAATCCACAAGTTTATATAACTCATCATTATAAGCTATTTCTTTTTTTGCAATGATTTCCAGCTTACCCGTATCCATTTTCATTACCTTTCTTTAATTATATTTGTAAATTCCATTTTTTGATAGTTTCAATCATATCATACTTTGTTAAATCAAAGAGTATCGGTGTAATAGAAATATAATTATTTTTCACAGCCCATACGTCAGAACCTTCATCATCAGTATTATCAATTGCTTCACCGGCTAACCAATAATAAACCCTACCTCTGGGGTCCATGCGACGGTCAAAACTGTTTTTATATCTTATGTTGCCCAGATGAGTTATAGCAACACCTGCAATTGCGTTCGGTTCGACGAATGGTATGTTAACATTTAACAAAGAATCTACAGGAAACTCATGGTCAAGTATTTGTAGACACAATTTTTTTGTAAGTTTAGCTGCATAATTAAAATGGATATTTTTATGTCCGGCTATTGACAAAGCAATTGATGGAACTCCTGAAATGGCACCTTCGATTGCCGCTGATACGGTTCCGGAATAGATAACATCGGTTCCCAGATTAGGCCCATGGTTGATTCCGGATAAGATTAAATCGGGAGTCAATTCAAGCAGCGCTTCTAGTGCCAATTTAACACAATCTGAAGGAGTTCCGTTTATAGTCCAGCCCAAAGCTTTACAATTCGGAATATCCACTTTTTCTGCTCTTAGTGGTTTATGCATGGTTATTGCATGAGCCGTAGCGCTACGTTCTCTATCCGGAGCAACAACAGTAACGTCGGCAATTTTTGATATTTCTTGGGCTAATATAATTAAACCTGCGGAATTTATTCCGTCATCATTTGTAATGAGTATGTTCAAATATTACACTCCTATCCGGCAATAATCAAGGATTTGTTAAAGCTTTCTATTGCTGCCTCATGATTGCCAAGTTTTTCAAAACATATCCCTTTTAATGTATAAAAATCAAAATTCTTTTTGTTTTTATCTTTTATGCTAGTAAGGCAGGCAAGAGCCTCACTGTACATGTCTTTTTTTACTAAACAATAGGCCTTGTTGAATAGTAAGTCGTCAGAACTGCCCTTATCTAGTAGCTTACTTAAAAGTTTTAAAGCATCATCATATTTTTCAAGAGCAATTAAGCACAAGGCTTTATTGTTACATAATATTATATCATCTTTTACGATTTTTTCAGCTTCATTTAAACACTCTAATGCACTATTATAATGTCCATGCTTGTACAGGCAATAAGCTTTATTTATCAGCAAATCCGGATTGCTCGGATCTATGTTTAACCCCGTATTGCAGTACTTTAAAGCTTCATCATATGCATTGCATGCTGCCATGCATGATGCATAGTTATTTATAGCAATGATGTTATGGGGTGTTTTAATCAATATATTTTTATAAATCCTAGCAGCTTCTTTATATTTTCTCAATTTGCCTAATGCTAATGCCAAATTCAATTGAACCATAACATTACTTGGTGAATATTTCAGGCATTCCTCAAAACATAACCGGGCTTCTTCCGGTATTTTAAGTTCCATTAAACATAAACCCTTCTTATTTAAAATTTTAACTAAATCGGCTTGTTTTGCAAGCAATAATGCCTTGTTGAAAAACCCCAGAGCTTCATCAAGACGATTTGTTTTTAGCAAACAGCAACCTATTCCGTATAAACCAATAGATTTAAAACCCGAATTACCGGTTAGTGCTCTATATCTTGCCTCAGCTTTTTCTATATTCGACATTGCAAAAAACACTTCAGCTAAAAAATATTTTGTTCCCATGTTTTTTGGATCGATGTTTTCGGCTTTTTCCAAAAAATAAACAGCATTGTTATAATCCCTTATAAAATAATACAATACTCCTTTCCAACAATCCACTTCTACGGTGTTGTTTTTTTCCGATATCTTATGGATATAACATAAGGCTTTATTGTATTTGCCAATCCAAAATAAGCAACTTGTCCAAATAAAGTGTACATTTAGTTTATTATATTTTTTATTTTCAGCATTTTCAAGATTTATTAAAACATCGTAAGCTTCTTTTTTAGTCATAAATGAATCCCCCCCCTATTCTTTATATCTAACATATTATTCTATTTTTTCCCGTTTTTTCCTCCTCATATTATAAAAAAACTTATATTTATTAGATTTTATCAATCAGGGAAAATTATACTTCTCTATTGCATTATAAAAAAAGGCGTTGGTTAGCTGAATTCTAAAAAAGAGCACTCACTGTAAGCAACCTTTTGTGGCATAAACGCTTACAGGAAGACTGTTTTTATTAGCATCTTTCTACTTTGTAGATCCTAAATTTGGGTCTGCTGATAACCCGAAGAAATTACACACTAATTTTGACTTGACTTATGTAAAAAAAATAGATAAAACACATACAGAATACTATGTAATCTATCTATTATCCAGTTTTATTAATTAAAATTATTCTTTTTTACAATTTGTCTTTATTTTTTTGCAATGTAAAATTGTTCATATATAACACAATTAGAATAACAAAATTCTGCTGGTGAATCCATGATTATATTTAATAATGTACAGCTGAACCAGGTATGACTTGAGCCTCGTATCGAAAAATATTTGTGAGGCATAATATATTTGCAAGGTTTAGTTTCCATAACCTGCGGAACAATACATCCACTACAAGCCCATTTTTGTTTTAAATCTGTTGAAGTGAGTAGGGCATTTGAGAGAACACATTTATAAATACTTCCGGAAGAATCCAGAGATTTATAGTCGTTGTGTTTTATCAAATACCGGCAGTTTTTTTTCACTTCAATAATGCCTCCCTTTTAGCTATCGACACAATATTGTTGATTTAACTTTCTTACATGGATTTAAATCAAATTATTCGATAAAAGCCTTTGTTCATAAACTATGAGAGGCGTATAAATAACGTGCATTAAATCCCTAAATTTCTGCTACCAATCTATTTACAAGAATTACAATTATTGTCTTCTTTTAATCAGCTCGATAAGCAATTATTACCAGGTTCGATATCTTTTTTACTATAATAGTATATCCTAATTCGGTTTAAAACAGAAAAAACGACATCTTTAGGCTTGTTTCATAGATGCCGTTAACTTATTTCATTATATGGTGGGCCATCAGGGATTCGAACCCGGGACGCCCTGATTAAGAGTCAGGTGCTCTACCAACTGAGCTAATGGCCCAAGATGAAATTAAAATGGTGGAGAGGGGTGGATTCGAACCACCGAAGGCGCTGCCAGCAGATTTACAGTCTGCCCCCTTTGGCCAACTCGGGAACCTCTCCAAAACTATTTTGGAGCCGACGATGGGACTCGAACCCGCGACCTGCTGATTACAAATCAGCTGCTCTACCAACTGAGCTACGTCGGCAAAAAATGGTGGGCCCACTAGGACTCGAACCTAGGACCAACCGGTTATGAGCCGGTTGCTCTAACCAACTGAGCTATGGGCCCAAACGCAATTATTAGTATACAATACTTTTTTTTTCTCGTCAAGCCCATAAACCCTATTTTTTTGAGATCTTTACGTATTCGGAAGGCCAATATCCCGATTCTTTAAGAGCGTCTCACTCACATCATGGATCTGCTTGCTTTAAATTAAAATCAACTCTTTCTCAAAATTATTATGTAAACATTATCGAATAAACTCAATACTGTTACCGCAAAATGTAAACCAGAGCATAATAATACATAAAAATGTTATAGGTTTATCGAATTTTGCTATGTCCCGGGAAATTTCAATCATAAGTATAATTTTCCTAGGAAGTATATGTGTTGTTGAATTGGGTATTTATGTTAATGGTTTTTTGATAGAAAAAATTCTTGCGATTAAAAAAACCGTATTTCTGTGGCATTATTATTTGTTCCGTGCTTCCTACGAAAAATATACCCCTATCTGATAGAGCATTGTAGAATTTCTTATACAATTTATCCTTTGTTTCTTCCGTAAAATATATCATTACATTTCTACATAATATTAAATCACATGCACGGGGAAAGGTATCTTCCAGTAAATTTATTATTTTAAAATCTACCATGGACTTTATTTCATCTTTTATAATATACTTATCGTTTACCTTTTGAAAATTAATTTTTATCATTTCCTCCGGGACATTAGCAATTCCCTTCGTTGAGTAAATCCCCTGTTTTGCTTTTTTTAGAGCATCTTTATCTATATCGCTGGCAATAATTTCTGTTTTATTTATAATACTCATTTTATTTAATAACATAGCTATAGAATATGGCTCTTCCCCCGTCGAAGACGCAGAACTCCATATCTTTAGCTTTTTTTTATCTGATATCAATTCCGGTATGATCTCCCGCTCTAAAATCTGCCATTGGGAAGGATTTCGAAAGAATTCCGA
Organism: uncultured Clostridia bacterium; assembly: GCA_964520055.1. Classification (GTDB taxonomy): domain Bacteria; phylum Bacillota; class Thermosediminibacteria; order Thermosediminibacterales; family Tepidanaerobacteraceae; genus DUNY01. Next base: position 43,329 of record CAZFME010000003.1, on the reverse strand, counting down.
AACGTTAATAGTAATATACCCCAAAAACTCCTTTAAATGCTGTTCATTTTGTTTTAATTGCTTTATATATGAATCATAGCTTTTATGACCGTTTCTTTTAATTAAAGAATCGATCCGCCTTTTCATTTGTTTTTCTTTGTAATTTGATAAATCTATGTTGCACATCTTTTTTATTTCTACCGTAAAATCATTATAATTCAAATCACAACCTCCCCTTGACTAATTATAACTAAATTGGACAAAAAAATCCATGATACATTAATTTAAATGTATCATGGGGGCTAAATGTAAAGGGGGTCTTCGATATTATAATATAACCATATATATTTTTTTTATACAAAGAAAGCAGAAAAATGCGCGACTTATGCTCACGCATTTTTTCTGCTAGACATAATCAAAGTCAAAGGATTTTTGAATACTCAAAATATCTCCTACCTTTAAGAATTTATCACCTTGATGGGCATATCAAACAAACCCCTTTTAACCTCCGTTGCGTCCATGTGCCTTGAACAGAGCCTGTTGCAAATGTAGTTACAGGCATCCCAGGGATCTACCCTGTCACCGCAGGTGAAAACGTCAACAGCGGCATATCCCAGTTCAGGCCAGGTATGGATGGCGAGGTGCGATTCAGAAATAACCACTACACCGCTTACTCCTTGAGGACTAAATTTGTGAAACGCAACCTCTCTTACTTCAGCTCCTGCTTCTAAAGCTGCTTTGACCAAAATTGCTTCGATTAATTCTCTGTCGTTTAGAATATCCGGATCGCAATCGTAGATTTCCGCCAATATATGGCGGCCTAAGTTTTTCATTTGTCCATCAATACCCCCTCACTTTTAATTTAATTTCAATCAAATTAAATTGTAGCAGATTATCATAGTTTGTCAATAGAATACTGAATTATTCTTTGACAAACGTATATGATATGGATTAATCACAGTTTATATGCTTATTCCTCGGTATTTCAACCAATGATATGTTTTTCCTTGGATAATTACGGGTCGTTGTTTCAGTTCCTGAAAATTTGTAGCTCCGGCCATAGCCATAACATATTTGATCTCTTTTTCTATTTGTAATATATATTTTTCAAGAAATAAAGGTCCTTCTTTAAGCAATACATATAAAAAGCATCCTGCAAAAGCCGTTGCTTTTGCTCCAAGAGCCAGTGACTTTGCAGCATCGAGACCATTATTAAGCCCACCGGATGAAATAACATCAATTCCATTCCCTACATTATTTACAACTTCGATCAAACTTATTGGAGTCGGGATGCCCCAATTTCCGAAATAATCAAACCCATGTGATCTTCTTCTCAAGTTTTCTATGGCAATAAAATTGGTACCTCCGGTCCCGCCAACATCAATAATTTTCACACCATTTTTAGCAAGAGTAAGAGCCTCTTCTCTGGCAATTCCAAATCCCACCTCTTTTACTATAATGGGAACATCGATATTTCGTATAATTTCTATAATATTATTAAGGATACCCGCAAAGTTTCTGCGCCCTTCTTTCATCATTAGTTCTTGTGGGGTATTGAGATGTATTTGCAGGGCATCTGCATCAATCATGTCAACGGCTTTAACGGCTTCTTCCACTGTAGCATCGGCACCCAAATTTGCAAAGATAATGCCGTCTGGATTTATTTCTCTAGCAATTTTAAAACTGCGAATACTGTTAGGATTTTCGAGTGCTATTGTTTGAGAACCCACAGCCATGGCAAGACCTAATTGTTTTGCGATTTTAGCAAGTTCACGATTTATATTTTCACCTTCTTTCATACCACCAGTCATGGCATTTATAATTATCGGGCTTGTAAGTTTGATGCTTTGCAAATTAGTTGAAAGATCGATATCATTTAAATTTACTTCAGACAGACAGTTATGCAGGATTGTAATATCATCGAAGAGATTTCTTTTTAACTTTTTTCTCAATAACATACTGTATTTTATATGTTCCTTCTTCCTAGCTTTTCTTTTTTCATTCATAAGGATAAAACTCCTTTTGTACATAAAATATGGGGCGAATTCGCCCCATGTCATTAAAATATTTTAATTTTTATCAAAAAGATCCCCAACCATTTCACCGATAGTTACACCGTTTTCTTTGGACTTTTCATATACTTGATTACTTTCATTCTCATCCTGAGCTTCTTTTATACTGAGGCTCATTCTCTTTTCTTTTGTATTTATGTCCATAATCTTTACTTTTACAATATCTCCTGTGGTCAAAACATCACCTGGATTGGATATATGTTCTTGAGATATTTGGGAAATGTGAACAAGGCCTTCAACACCTGGTTCAACTTCTATAAAAGCACCAAAGCTTACTAATTTGACGATTTTGCCCTCAATTATGGATCCAATTTTATATTTTTTGTCCAAATCATCCCATGGATTAGGCATAGTCTGTTTTAAGCCAAGGGAAATGCGCCCTCGCTCCTTATCTACTTTTAAAACCAGCACATCCACTTCCTGTTCCTCATTTACTATTTCAGAAGGGTGTTTAATTTTATGCCATGCCAGATCTGAAATGTGTATCAGACCATCAACACCACCGATATCCACAAATGCCCCGAAATCAGTTAACCTTTTTACCACACCTTTAATAGTTTGACCTTCTTCAATAGTTGCCCAGGTTTTTTCTTTTAACTCTTCTCTTTCTCGTTCAAGTATAAGTCTATGGGATAATACTACACGATTCTTTTTACTATCAATTTCAAGAACACGCAATTTTAATTTTTGACCTATAAATACACTCAAATCTGGGACATATTTTAGATCTAAGTGTGAAGCAGGAATAAATCCCTTAATACTGTTGATGTTTGCTAACACACCACCTTTTACAACCTCTATTACTTCTCCTTCCAAATCACTTTGATTATTGTATGTTTCCTCTATAAAATTCCATGTATTCATTGCATCGGCTTTTTTCTTTGAAAGAATAACATTGCCATTTTTATCCTCTAATTTTATAATATAAACATGTATTTTATCTCCAACATCTACAATTTCCCCTGGGGATTCGAAAGCTACATTTGAAAGTTCATTTATCGGGATAATACCATCGGACTTATATCCTATATCTACTAAAATTTCATTACTGTCAACCTTAGCTACAATCCCTTCTACAATAGCACCTTCTTTCACATCAGCAAAAGTGTTTTCGTAGTTTAGTTCACCTTCTTCCTCGTTTGTTGCTATTTCTTGGTTGTCAATGTCTTTATTAAGTTCATCCATCTTAGAAATAACCTCCTTTATAATCCAGTCAGGTGTAGAAGCTCCTGCGGTAATACCAATTTTATCGATATGTTTGAACCATTCTTTTTTAAGTTCTTTTGCTGTTTCAATATGGTATACTTTTACCCCTACATTCTGACAAACTTGAGCTAATTTTTTAGTATTGGAGCTGTTTTTGCCTCCAATTACCAACATTGTATCTACGTTGGCAGCCACGGCAGCGGCTGATTTTTGCCGCTCCAAAGTAGCTTTACACCTCGTATTATGGAAAGTATCAATATTCAGTTTTGACTGTAATATATCCATTATTTTTTTTACATTTTCTTCAGTTTGTGTAGTCTGTACAACTATACCGACTTTTTTACTCGTATAAAAATTTTTTGCTTCTTCTACACTTTCTATTACTTTCACATCACCATTACACCAGCTTTTTATGCCCTCAACTTCCGGATGATTATGATCACCTATAATAATAGTAAGGTAGCCTTTTGTTGAGATTTCACGGGCTAATTTATGGACTCTTTTTACTAGTGGGCATGTACAGTCAATAATATTTAATGACCGTAATTCCAATTGCTTTATCATATCAGGCCCCACACCATGTGTCCTGATTATTACATTGCCTTCTTTTATATCATGTAATTCTGTGGCAACTATTCTGGAGCGTTTCAATTTTTTAACTACTTGAGGATTATGAATTATAGGACCCAGTGTAGAGGCACTTTGTTTCTTTTCGATTAACCTCTCTACTGTTTCCATGGCTTTTTTGACACCAAAACAAAATCCCGAGTGATCGGCAATAATTACCTCCAAATATTTCACTTCCCATTAAATTATTATTAACATATAAAAAGAATTGATTCTCGGGTTTAAATGACCAGCTTTAATTCAATTCGATAAAGATACTCATAATTCCTGCTTTTAATATAAAAATTATGATGGCATCAGTTTTGATACTTCATTAAAAAGAGCGATGCTAATTTCCTTTAATTCTTGTGAATTAAGCCTCTCATCTTTTGGATGATATACATCGAATTTTATCGGTTTACCAAATATCACATCAATACGTGAGAACCATTTATAATTACCATTTATTGCCACAGGCGCCATTGTTACATCATTGCTTTTTGCAGCAAGTAGTGCAACTCCGGATTCGGGTTCCTGCAGCTTGCCATTTTTACTTCGAGTGCCTTCTGGGAAGATACCCAAAACTTGTTTATCGTTTAAAATTTCAAGAGCTCTTTTAATAGCTTTTCTATCAGGCACTCCTCGTTTTACGGGGAATGCATATAACTTTCTTAAAATAAATCCTATAAGAGAATTTCTAAACAATTCTTCTTTTGCCATAAAAAAAATCGGTCTTTTCGAAAGGCAGCCTATAATTACCGGATCCCACATGCTTTTATGGTTGGAATATACAATGACGGCTCCATCCATTGGAAAATCATCGATACCCTCCAGCCGGATTTTAAATAATACATGAATAACTGCGTTGCAGAAAAACCTTATAATGCTATAAAACAATATTTTCCCCCCTTTTTATCCAATCTAATATCTCTTCTACAACTTGCATTATGGTTTTTTGTGTGTTATCAATAATAATAGCATCTTTGGCCACTGCCAAAGGTGAAAAAGCCCGCTGCTTGTCTTGGCGATCTCTTTGCATTATGTCTTTTTCAATTTGTTTCAAAGTAACCTTTTGTCCATCTTCGATCAATTCTTTATACCTCCGAGCCGCTCTTTCTTTTACATTGGCAGTTAAATAAAACTTGTATTTTGCATCAGGCAAGACAGTAGTTCCGATATCCCGGCCATCCATTACAATGCCTTTGCTTTTTGCCATTTGTCGTTGGAGTCGTGTCATTAAAATCCTTATTTCAGGTATCTTAGCTATTTCAGAGACCTTATTGGTTACTTCAAGGCCTCTGATGGCATTGGTCACATCTTTACTGTTGATACAAATACGCGTCCCGTGTATTTCTATTTTGACTTTTTTTGCTAAGTTAATTATATCATCAATATTGTTTTTTTCATATTTAATTGATAGCAAGGCAATAGCCCGATACATAGCCCCTGTATCAATATAAGTCATATTCATTTTATCGGCCACTATTTTGGCAACGGTACTCTTTCCTGCCCCTGCGGGGCCATCAATGGCAACGTTGAAATTCAAATAGATCCCCTCCTTATTTTATTTGGAAGCGGAATTATACCCCGCAACAAAGCCGGTGGAAAAGGCCGCTTGTAGATTGTACCCTCCGGTTAATCCGTCTATATCTATAACTTCACCGGCAAAAAATAATCCCGCAATTTTCTTTGATTCCATTGTTTTAGGATTAATTTCTTTAACAGATACTCCCCCCCGTGTAACTATTGCTTCCTTTTCTTTGCATCCGGATATTGTTGTTTGAAAAGTTCTCATACAATCCAGTATCCTTTTTCTTTCATTACGGGATATTTGATTAACAGGCTTTTGGGGATCAATTCCTGTATAATCGATAAAAACCGGAATCAGTTTTTTAGGTAGCAAATCATTTAAAGAATTTTTAAAAATTTTATTTTTATATAGGCTAAAATCTTTAAGTAATCTTTGATCAATCTCCTGCTCCGTTAAAGCTGGTTTTAAATTTACGGAAACCCGTGGATCGTGGTTAAGATTATCTATTATATATCTGCTTAAGGTCAAAATAATGGGACCGGAAATACCATAATGGGTAAACAACATTTCACCAAATTCAGAGGCCAGCTTTTTGTGTTTGACATATACCGATGCTTCAACATTTTTTAAAGTAAGGCCTTGAAGTTCTCTAACCCAATGCTCCGTAGATATCAAGGGAACCAAAGAGGGTTTAAGCTCTGTAATTGTATGACCCATCTGACGGGCAAGTTCATATCCGTCTCCGGTGGAGCCGGTAGCGGGATACGAAAGTCCTCCAGTGGCTACAATAACACTGTCACAATAAATTTTTTCAAAGGTGTCACCAAAAATAACGCCTCTGATTCGCTTTTCTTCAACGATAAAACCCTTTATACGGCTTTTATATACAATATTGACGCCCGAATCAATTATCGCTTTCTGAAGAGCTTTTACGACATCCAGGGAACTATCAGATTCAGGGAATACTCTGCCGCCCCGCTCAACCTTTGTTTTAACTCCTAGTTTTTCAAAAAAGACTATTAGATCTCTATTGGAAAATGTTACAAGTGAACTGTATAGAAATTTTCCATTACCTGGAATATGGGCAATAAATTCATTTAACTCCTTAATATTTGTTAAATTGCATCGACCTTTTCCGGAAATCAGTATTTTTCTTCCTAGATTAGGGTTCCTCTCAAAAAGATAAACCCTTGCTCCATGGGCAGCGGCTTGGTAAGCTGCCATCATACCTGCAGCACCACCGCCTACGACAGCAATATTTTTTATCATTTTATCATCCCGTTATCCATTATCGCTTTATTTTTCTTGATAAAAGCAAAAGTTGACTTCTTAGTTCTTCATTCATTCTAAATAGTATTCTTTCCAAATCATTGTTTGTAACAAGCATTTGGGACGGTTCCAAGATTTCCAGCTTTCGAAACTCTTCCCTCATTACGAAACGAACAATATCTTCTACTGAGTCTGCATTCAGAGTAATCTCTGCTGGAGCATAAGCCACTTTTTCACCCACGGATTCATCATAAACCACATAAGGTTCCAATGAAATATCATAGTCTATAAAGGAAACCCCTTGAACTGGTATATTTTTTAGCAAGGCTATTTGTTCCTCTCGGGATTCCTGAGCTACCTGTTCTATGGACTTTCCGCCAAATAAAAACCTCCCTGGTTTATATTCCCCCTTGAAATCAAACCTAACTTTAAATCTTATTTTACTTTGAAGTATATCATCACCAAGTTTTACTTTGACCATGGATTGGCCCTCCAATATCATATTATCTTTCTCAGCTCTTCCATTGAATATAAAACTGTTGCTCTTTCTTTAATTTCATTATATATTTTGGCAGCTTGGCCATTGGTATAGTCTCTCTTATCAATACCTTTTTCCTCCAAAATAAATGTTCTTTTTTGAGCAACCAGTTGTCTCAAACACGTAAGGTTCTTTAAGTTGCCGAAACCAAAGGGGATATTAGCTAAAATTACTGCATCGGACTTATTGATATGAGAAGTGTTTTCTAATATTTTTTCGTCAGTAATAGGTGAAAAGGGGATCTCTTCAACAATGGTAAACCCTAAAAGTCGAGCAATTTTCCAATCGGTATCACCTTTGTTTAAAACTCCTGTAGAAACCTTGTAGCCTCTTTGGCTTAAGTAGTATAACAATTTCTCCCCTTCTCCACCACCACATATCACGTGAAGACTTTGAAAGGGTTTGGGGAGAGTATCTTCATCTGCTGGATTTAAAAAAATAATAACCGGTTGTTCTCTGCCTTTTGGAAAGCCAACACGGGCATCCATATTAAAAACTTCTTTTATATTCTGCTCATTCAACACTTCTGTTAAGGTGCCCATCTTAAATATTTTATGTTCTTTTAGAAGAATTATTTTATTGCAAAACATCGATGCTAGGTTTATATCGTGAAGCACTACTAAAATAGTTAAAGATTTTTCAACACATAATTTTTTCAAAAGTTCGAGCAGTTCCCATTGGTAATTAATGTCAAGATGAGAGGTAGGTTCATCTAAGAGAAGTAAAATAGGCTGCTGTGCCAGAGCTCTGGCTATTAATACTCTTTGTTTTTCTCCACCGCTTAATTGATAAGTAGGCTTATTTTTTAGATGCAGCACATCCATAGCTTTCATAGAATCTTCAATTATAGCAAAATCCTTTGACCGTTCTGGCTCAAAGCTTTTAAGATGGGGATTTCTCCCCATTGATACTATCTGCTCTGCTGTAAATCCTATATCTAAATACACACCTTGGGGAACTGTAGCCACCCATTTTGCTAAATCTTTAACACGAATTTTTAAAATATTCGATCCGTCAATATAAACATTTCCCTCATGTGGCTTAAGCCAACGATTGATGTTTTTGAGTAGGGTGGTTTTACCAGAGCCGTTAGGACCCAAAATTCCTACAAAATCTCCTATCTCCAAAGTGAAACTGATGTCTTTAAGAATATCTGCACTATTATATTTAAAACAAAGCTTTTCGACCCTTAGTATTTCTTTAGACATTTTATCACCCTTATTTATCCTAACACAATTAATAATTCTCGTAATATTTTAGCTGCTAAAAGTGAAGTTCTTTCAGATAAGTCATTGGCGGGTGAAACTTCTACCAAATCAAATCCTACAATATTTAACTCTTTAAAATTAGATACAACTTCTAATATTTCCTGAGCACTACATCCTCCCGGCTCAGGGGTACCGGTACCTGGAGCAAAAGCCGGATCTACCACATCAATATCTAATGTTATATATATGGGTCGATTCTTTAAAGCTTGAAGGGCTTTTAAAAAAGGAGTTTTAACTTCTAAAGGATACATATGAGTATGTTGTTTTGCATATAAAAACTCTTCTTCTATGCCAGACCTTATACCAAATTGATAAATATGCTTATCTTTAATATGTTCCGAAATCCTTCGCAAGACAGTAGCATGAGATAGTTTCTCTCCTAAATAACTATCTCTTAAATCTGCATGGGCATCAAAATGAACTATAACAAGATCTGGATAATTTTCTACGACTTCTTTTATTATAGGATAACTTATAAGGTGTTCTCCCCCTAAAAATAGAGGGATTTTGCCGTCATCCAAAAATTTTTTTGCAACATCACCTATAATATCAAGACTTTTTTCAACGTTACCGAAGGGGATGTCCACATCTCCGGCATCGAAAAATCTTTTGTTTTCAAGCGAATCATCAGCATAAACACTATAATTCTCCAACCCATAGGAAGCTTCACGTATTTTTTTAGGACCAAATCGTGCGCCAGGCCGGAAACTCACCGTGAAATCCATGGGCACACCTATGATAACAATTTTAGTATTGCTGTAAGCATGTTTCGCTTCGAGAAATCTATCTTGGTTATACAAATGATCAAAAATGTTCAAATTTACTCTCCTCTATTCAGAAATTAGGTCTTTTACAAAAGGAGGTAGTATAAAATAACTTCTATGCAGTTCTCTGATATAATATTTGGTTTTAAGAACCGGTGTAGCACTGATTTCCCGTGAAATAGGATTTATGGTTTTTGATCCCATGGTAAAAGTCCAAAAAGCACCGGGATACGTAGGTATAACCGCTGAATATAAATTTGTATAAGGAAAAACCGATGACATATCCTTATAAAGCCTTTTTATCAAATCGCCAAATAAGATAGGCGTTTCTGTCTGGGCAACCATAATTCCATTTTCATTCAATGCCTCGAAAACATTTTTATAAAACTCACCGGAAAACAATCCTACGGCGGGACCTATGGGATCTGGAGAGTCTATTATTATTACATCATAACCTTTATTCTTTTTAATGAATTCAATTCCGTCTTCAAAAAATATTTTTACTCGGGGATCGGATAAACCGGAGCTTACAGAAGGGAAGTATTTCTTTGATGCTTCTATGACTTCCTGGTCAATTTCTACTAAATTTACTTCCTTTATGGGGTGTTTTAAAAGCTCTCTAACGGTTCCTCCGTCGCCACCGCCTATAACCAGAGCCCTTGATACATTGCCGTGTGTCAATAAGGGGACATGGGAAATCATTTCATGATAGACAAATTCATCTTTTGTAGTGAGCATTACTACGTCATCTAATGCTAAAATCCTTCCGAAATCTTCTGTTTCAAAAACAGATATATATTGATACTCACTTTGCTTTGTGTAAAGAACATCCTTTACTCTAAATGATAATTTAACGTTTTTTGTTTGGTATTCTGAAAACCAGAGTTCCAAATTCTTCACTCCCCTAATAATTTCATTATATATTTCGGAAAAATTATATCAAATATGCATTAAACACTCAAATATGCATTTGTTTAACTTTTACCCTAAAAATGATTAGACAAAATAGCCTGCCGCCAAATGCAAAGAACGAGGGTTTTCTTAATGCAAATCTCACTTAAATACTTAACAATGACACTGTCTATTATTAAAGAACTCCTCAACATCCAATTCCATAATATATGGAAATTTAGTTGGATCTATTTGATGATTTTCCATTGCTGCAAATTTTTCCTTAACGTCTTCTTTACTAATAGTTTTGAATCCAAAGCGTTTAAAATAATCCATCGATTTTCCTAACAATAAGTATACCTTTTTAATGTTTCTACGATCAACATAATTTATCAATGCCCTTGTCAGACCGTCTCCAAAACCTTGTCCCCTGTATTCCGGCAGGATGTATAGGTATTTTAATATAGCAATATCTTCAATTATATCTACACCTCCACATCCTGCCAAGGAGTCCTCGGTTTCGATAACCATCATATTTTTTTGATAATCATTTGATTTAGATGAAAAAAGGCTGGCCTTTTGTAATATCTCTTTTAGTATATGTTCATCACTGGGTATAGCTTTTCGAATAATAATCAATTCCATAACTCCTTTAGCTTAAAGACTTCTTATATACTTTATTTCCTTTGGATTTAAATATCTCCACTTACCGATTTTTAAATCCTTTAATGAAAGTTTTCCTATTCTTGTTCTTTGTAAATATATAACAGGATGACATATAGCATAACACATTCGTCTAATCTGTCTATTTCTTCCTTCATGGATTTTTATTTCAATTATTGTTGAGTCATGCAAGTTTTTTAGTATTTTAACCTTAGCCGGGGAAGTGATCCCATCTTCAAGAATCACCCCCTGTTCTAAAGTTTTTATATCTTCATTACTCACAACTCCCCTTATTTGGGCTACATAAGCTTTTGCTATTTCGTATTTTGGATGAGTAAGTTTATAAGTCACCTCTCCATCATTTGTTAACAATAAAAGTCCTTCTGTATCTTTATCCAAGCGCCCGACCGGAAAAACCCTTTCATTCACGCCTTTTAGCAGATCAATTACAGTTGGCCTTCCAAATTGGTCTTTTACTGTTGTGAGGATTCCTTTAGGCTTGTTCATGATTATATATATATAATGCTTTTTTATTTGGCGGATTTTGCCGTCAACCTCTATCCGGTCCTCATCAGGATCAACTTTTGCTCCTAGTTTATTGACAACTTTCCCATTAACCTTAACCCTACCTTGAAGAATTAAATCTTCACTTTTTCGTCGTGAGGCAACACCGGCCCTGGATAAATATTTTTGCAACCGCATTTGCAACAATGGACTCTCCTTTTTAAATTCTTATATTATACACATCCTGCATTTTTTCCTGCTTTTTGATCAAGGTTTTATTAAAAATTCTACTTAACCCTAAAGCGCTAACTTTATTTGTATTGAAGCTGATGATGTCTCGTAAAAGCCCTTTTGTTTTCGTTCGTTCAAGCCTGCAAAAGTAATCTTTTATAAATGTGAAAGGTAAAAAAACTGATTCTAAAGTGAATCAGTTTTCCCGCTCTTTTTCAGTTTTTTTATTATTTTTTGTGCAAAAGGCCCCCCATCGCCTAATGCGTATGCATTCATGGTACCACAGGCTACATTTCTAATTGCAAAACTTATATATTCTGATGGAACATCAGTTTCTTCAAGTCTTTTTTTAATACTTAAAGCAGCTTTAATACCCTCTTCACTGGCTATATTGTTGATGTTTTTTACCGTTTTTTCATCACCAAAACACACGGTGCCCAGTTTTGCAAAAATATTTGCTGTTTTATTAGATGTATCCGGGTCCTCTCCGTCTATAATAATAAGCGGTAATTCATCGGTGGTAGCCATGTGTTGAGCATGCCCTATAATCTTTGCGGCGGTTAGCTTACATAAGCCTTTTAGAGATTCAAACACCGGTTTTTCCGTATCTGTCGAAATATTTATGAGTATGTGTTCTTTTACAACAAAAGATTTTATTTTTTGTATAACTTCTGGAATCACAGTAGCCGGTAGAGCTATAATAATGTAGTCGGAAAGTGATAGGGCAGAATACTCAGAAGTAGCTAACCCAGCTGTCTCTTTTGCCAATAGGCCGCATTGTCTCAAGTCTTTATCTATTAAAATCATATTATAATGGGAGTATATTTTACGGGCTATAAGGCTGCCCATGCGGCCTGTACCTATAATAGCCACAGTTTCCATGATTTAAACCTCCGTTTTATTATAGTTATACACGACTTAATATGGTTTCCAACAATTTTAAAGGCCCCTCATGTTTTATATCTATTACAGGAATGTTAACAGAAGTTCTCATTTTTTCCAATAATTTTTCCCTGTCAATGTAACCTGGCTCGTAACTGTTTTTATCAAATCGATACTTTGGATAAAAGGGATTTACGGTAATGGCTAGTAAGGGGAGATTTTTCAAGGTTCTTACATTCCCGCCGTTAAACTTTATCTTATTTATTTCTTTTAATAGAATTTCAGGGTTTCCTCCGGTAATTAATTTTATAGGGTCTTTAATAACTAATGTTTTATTTGCCCACAGTTTGTCTAAACCATCGTTAAGTTTTTTGAGTGCATATTCCGATATTAGTGCAGGTATAAAAACTGTTCCTATGTCGTTGATTTTATCAATTATTTCACATATTGTTTTATTATCTATCAGCGAACCGTAATTAAGAAAATATGTTTTTTCATTTATATTTCTGGGGGAAAGGGCTATTTTTTTGATATCTATAAAATATTGCAATTCATCTTTTGACACCTCGGGTAAATTAAGCAACTCATGCAAAGCTTTGGTTTCTTCAGCTAAAATATCAATATTAACATTTCGTGATGCACCGGTTGCAAGAATAATACCATTGGTTTCTATCATTGGCGCAATTCGGTTTAAAGCACCATCAACAAGGACTACATTGCACCTAAAATCATTAATCATTTTGTTTGCGACATATTTTAATTGGCTGCCTTTATTAGGTCCTGCAACTACTGCCAGGCCTTCTTTAACAACTCTTACGATATATATTCTACCAAGTGGTGTCATGATATCAGTTGTTTCCAGTATATCGTAGTCAGCACTTCCTGCATTGAGGCATTTTTGAGCAGTGGCCAAAATAGTGTCTTGTTTGACAAATATACGAGGTTTTGGTAATCTTGTAATATTGTCTATTTCTTCCCCGTCATAACCAATACTGGTCAATGCTACCGATGTTTTGTTCTTGTACAACTCATCAAGTATGGCAAATGTGGTGGTAGTTTTACCGGTGTTTTTGGCAGTTCCAGCTATACCGATTATTATGCTCATCATTAACCCCCTACACTAAAGCTTATAAATATATTATAAGAATCTATTTAATGGAGTTGTTTTATTACCGAATTTCTGCCTGCTCTTCCAGGATATGCACCGTCTTCCCTGCTTCCAAGTATGCCTTGATATAGTGCATCGATAAAATTCCCGTTTTTTACTACTGACTCCAGTACCTTTTCTATCCCATCTTCTATTTCTTCAGCCCATTTTTGAGCATTATCGGTGGGAACAATATTGGATTGCCCAAAAAATCTAAAAGATGCCTGGGTTGCTCTTAAAGTATCAATTCTGGCGGGAGCGGTTATAGGTCCTTTGGAAAAAGCTTCATCGGAGGAAGCTATGGAAATACCATCAACACCCAGTGAAGAAGCAAGAGATGCATGAAGTGCCGTCATCAGTGATGATTGCACACGATCTTCGGTTTGGGTTAAGAATCCGATGGGAGCACCACACCATATAGGAGCGTTGACAATATTTCTAAGGCAATATATTTTTGCCGCATTAAAATCTACATAGTTATTTTCCATTTGGCCGCTAATCATGACCTCCGGTGAGTAACAAAATAAGGGCTGGAGAATAGGTTTGCCTCCAAGCCGCAAACCAAGTTTTGATACTATCAGCATTCCTGCAAAAGCTTTATAAGCGGGGACGCCGCAAAGTTCCTCATTGGTCACTACATCAAAGGGCATATGAAATTCAGCTGCATACTTGATAGCCTCTACTGCATCTACAGTAAGACGTTCAGGATCGGTACCTCCCCCTAATGAACCATAGGCAATATTTATTTTGGTTAAATCTGCCCCAATTTTTCCGGCCAATAAGACCGTTTCCGGAGTGTTCAGTCCCCGGTGAGCTCTAACTTGCCAAAGGGTATTGGGTATCAAGGATGTCCGGATACTTTTCAGGTTCTCATAAGTTATAACAGAACCGTCTTCCTCATGAGTTATATACCCCTCTAAAAAACCTTCTGTTCGTGCACCCCAAGATGGATCAAAGTGCACTGCTCCATCTGCGCCCCAAGCTTCACATGATTTAATATGAGCAATATCCATGAATGGACATCCTGTTCCATATTGAATAAAGACTACAGGATTTTTGTCAGTATGCTGCAACTGTAAAGGATTCATTCGCAAGTTCACTTCATCTACATATCGATTAAGAGCATTTACTTCGTCATCAGTCAGTGGACGGGTTTTTTCGCGGTATTTGCCTGATTCATAAAAAGCTTTAATTACATCATCACATAGCTTTGAATAGTCCGCACGGAGTTTTTGTCTTTCCAATTCATTATTACTCTCCAGTATTTGTCTGCGTATCTCTGCCCTCTGAATGGCAGTAGTCGTTTTATTGTTTACGTAATCCAGAATTTCGTCGACTATTGAATCCAACAGTTTTTCAATATTTTTATTGTGAAAAATATAATTATATCCTTCGGTAATGTCTTTCTTGCTTTTTTTACCTCTAGTTTCTTCTGGAATGTAATCTCTTCCTTCCACAAAGGCTACTGCTTCTGCTACGGTAGTACCAGGTCCGAATCCGGCATCAAAACCTAATTCTGCGGCGAGTTCAGGTCGTATCGCCATTCCACCTATACCGATTTTCACCTTATCTCTTATGTCAGCCGCTTCAGCCAAATCAATAAATCTCCCCAAAATTTCTGCCACGCCGTATCCAAGAGTACGGCTCACTAAAACAATATCTGCATTATTATCTATAATGGATTTGATTATTTCTTCTTGTGAATAATCCGGAGGCATAAGTAAAGCTTCATGGCCTTTCTGTTCCAATCCCCTCTTAATCATTTTAAGGCCGATATCATGAACAGGGTCAAGAGGTGCTAACAAGATTTTCTTCTTTTCCATCGAAACATTCCCCTTCCTTAATAACCTTGGTTAAAAAGCCAACCATAACGGTCACCTGGTTTATATATATATCCCCTGGCTCTAACCCTTGCACCCGGTCCCTGATGCTCGATAAAAACTACGGATATATCTTGAAACCCCAATTTGTTCATTAATTCTATTGTAAATTTTTCTGCCTCAATTTCATCTTTGCAAACTAAATACATTTCCAAATCTACAGCGTCCAAAACTTTTTCCATAATATCCAACATTACATCTTCTCCCCTCTTTACTCATCATAGATGAGTAACTTCAATTATTACAAAAAATTACATCCTTAATTCTCTTACAACATCAAGGCTGCTGTCTTTTTCATAAACAATTTCCCAATACTTTTTTACGTCCCTTTCAAGTTTTTCTATATGGCGTACCATTGCTTCTTCGGCCAGTTCCGGCTTCCTAGAGGCAATAGCTTTATAGATATTCTTATGGTCCAAAAGAACTCTACTCTTCACTTCTTTTCTTATATACTCAAGCATTGGTGAAAGCTGTCCATGCTGTCTTATTAAATCCATAGCAGCATCCAGAATTCTGTTTCTTGCTGCCTTAGCTATGATTTTATGGAATTCCACATCATCTTCGGCTATAGAAATACCTTTATTGACGTGCATCTGTTGTCTTTTGATGACCTGTTTCATTTTATGAATTTCCTCATCGGTTATATATATAGCGGCTAATTTGGCAAGCTGACTTTCAATGGCCTTTCTTGCAATCAATGCATCAAGAAGTTCTTGTTTACCTGTTACTCTTATTACATTTAATAATTCCTTTCCATAATGGTTAATTGTATTTTCACGCTCGAGTTCTTCTAATTTTATTTTGCCAATTGGAGTTAGTATTCTGCCTTTAAAACCGATTTTTTCAGTATATTCTTTGATGTCTAGCTGTCTTAACATTCTACCGACAGTTGCTTCACTGATATCAAACCCCTGCCTTTGTAAGCTGTTACGCAAATAACCAGAACCGACAGGCACTTGTGAGCTATCGATAGCCTTTAAAATAAAAAATAATATTCGCTGTTTTTCATGTAACATTTCAAACCCCCGTTTAATATTAAAAATGATAATTTAATAACAATTGCTAAATAAAATTATGAACAAAAATTTTTATTAAAGTGTTCTAATCAAAAATCCTTGCTATATATAATCGTTTTCTAAATGAGAATATAATAATATACAAGCTAAGCATATCATTATTATAAATATTTTTCCAGATAGATAATTAGAAAAAATCATCCAAATTGCTTTTGGTAATGTCTATAAAAGTGCAGGAGAAGTATACTTTATAGTTGTATCTAATAAGAATGTAGTTTTTCACTTTGAAGTTAAATTATAATAGAAAAACAGCTACTATAGTGATTAACACCAAACCTGTAATAACAAGAATGAAATTTTGACCATACCAAAATATATCAAATGTATGGCCAAAAGTTGTGCAATTATCTTCCCTCAGCATTATTGAATATAAAAGGAGTCATATAAATGACCCCTTTTATATAATGTTTCCAGCATACGGTTTTTATACAACTTTCTGATTAAACACGTTTGTCATCCCAGCCTTTTCGACACGATCTTTTATTTCATCTATATCAGTTGTATATAGTCCCTGTTTTTTCATTCTTTCAAAATAAACGGACCCGGAAAAAGTATACTTTTTCGATATACCCTCTTCGGTTTTCATTTGTTCCTTGACATAGGCGATGGCATCTCCGACGGAAAGTTCTCTGGGAATTTCAATGAGTTTCTTATCGGCAACCCAGCGAACTGCATTTGCTCCGGCCAATGTTCCGGTGCAAATAGCTTCTGTGTGACCTACCAATGGCCCGGCTTTTTCGCCTGCGCAAAAGAGATTTTCCAATCCTTCAGTTTTTAAATAGTTGTCCCTAGGCGAAATGGCCAGATATCTCATGGAGTTGCCTAAGTTCCCAGCATAAGGGTCTTCATATCGTGCATTTTCAAATCCAGGAATTTGTCTCAAATTATTTAATGGAAAGAATGGTGTCATTAATTTTGCATGTCCAGTATCCAGTAGTATTACATTTTCTATGTATTCTTTCAAGGCGTACTGTTGGCAGGCTTTTTTAGTAAGGATTTCCGCTCCTTCTTTGGCATGCTCCGGTACAGCTATAACCGCTACACCGGTAGAATTTAATTGATCAATTATTTCCTTTGAAAGAGACTCCTTGAAAAGTTTACAGGAGCCGCTCATGGCCCCATAAGTGCCGTCGGCTTTTTTGGCTATCATTTCCTTGACTCCCATTTTGGCTGCAATACTCACCCTTGGGCCATAACTGGGACATCTATAAACACACATAGCACAACCATTGCCATACTTGGTGCAGTTTCCTTGAGGTCCAGCGGTTCCAGTGCATTCCACAAAAACATCAGCTTCGTATTTTATACCATTATCAGTGACAACGGCTAGTATCTTATTCTCTTCAGCTATTACATCTTTTACACGACTCTCGGTATAAACTTCAACTCCTGCATCAATTAGAACTTTTTTTACAGCTGGCTCTATTAATGCTACATCATATAGAGAAGCATGTTTGTGACCGGGAAAGTCGATATTACGATGTCTTGCTACACAGTCCGTGACCTGAAACAGTTCACCTCCGCCCATAGCTATCATTTCCTCTGTAGCAGCATACCTGCCATTATTTCTCATAATGCCGCCGACCAGACCTGTCCCCAATAACATATCCGTTCTTTCTAATAATACTACATCTGCACCGGCTTTTTTTGCCGATAAAGCAGCCCCTGAGCCAGCCCATCCTCCGCCTATCACAACTACTTTGGCCATGCAAATACCTCCTTAATGATTTTTCATTAAAGTGACGCCTGGGATTGTCCTTTGGCGTCACTTCTTATTATTCTTGAATCACTCTATATATCCACTGTATTTGGCGATAATCTCCATAAGTTTAACCTGAGCTTTTACGGCATATCTAAAGTTACTTTCTATGATCTGACCATCATCGTCAGTGGTGCCAAGACCGGGTGAAATCAGAATATTACCGTCATAAGCCACTGTTGGAATCACACCCATCTGAGAAAGACCAGTTTGCATTAACTGGCTTCCAGCATACATGTCTTCAATTGAAAAAATGGGAACTCCAAGCTCATTACCACTCCAAGTGTTTTCATAGTTAACTTCAACTGCTCTAGAGTTATAGGATTTGGATATGATTAAGCCTTTCTTTATCTTAGGATCTATTTGGTCAAACTCTTCTTTAACGATATTATACATATCGTCAACAGGTTTTTTAAAGTCATCGGGATTATCTTTTAATTCTTTCAATGCTGCAATCATACCGAGGAGTGCTTCTTTACCGGGATCATTTGTAACATAAGCTGCTTTTCCGTAAGATGCCGTTGTTCCATACCTATCACCATGCATTCCGAGAGCTCTACGAATAGGTACCATATATTCCTCTTTACCGATTATCAAACCCGATGTTGGAGATTCGCTGGCTTTATCCATGCTGTATATGATCACATCCGCTCCGCTTTTAGAAATATCATGGCCTATAAAGGGAACACCCCATGCGTTATCCATTATATAAGGTACATCAAAGTTCTTAGCAATCTCTGCCAAGCGTTTTTGCAACACAGGTACTCCATCATTATCTTTTACTCCATATCCGTATCCGGGGGTATCATAAGCAAGGGAGGTAATACCTGTAAGCGTACAAGCGTGGCGTTCGGCTATAGTCTTTATCTTCTTGGCTGATGCTTCGGGGTCAACCTTTGTCAATTGAATTGCAGGATGATACTTGATTCCATGTACTGAATAGTCGGCTCCGATTAAAGGTGCTATATAGACACTTAAGTTATTGAGTCTTTTGCCATAGAAACCTAATTCACCGGCAGTAGAACCTCTGTCGGCCACAATGTCCTTAAATCTGCCAGGGAATGGTCTTCCATAACCACCGTGGTGGTGTAAGTGTTTTTCGTAAGGTATGATATAACGAGCCTGGTAGTTGTCACCACGACCCTGCATAGGAGGTGAGAACAGCACATCAAAAGCGACCCATATTCCGGCTTCACATGTGTTTATCGGTGCTGCATCGTATTCATCACCGTAAACATCTTTAACTAAACACCGGATTTCGTCTATGAGTTTTGCTAAAGGAATAACTTCAGTGGCACCTTTTTCCATAGCTCCCCTTATTTTTTTATTTAAAGGAGAGGGACAACCTGAAATAGCTCCTGTAAGGCCAAATTTACCTCGTAATTCCGTAGGAATACCTATTTCATCAGCGGCTTTCCGTGCATCGGCATAAATATTGGCAGTATTGACTTGAAGAGATTTATACATCTCAAATTTCTTAGCGAATTTAGTCATTTTAATTCCTCCTTATTATTTTAATTTTACTATAAGCTCCACTTCACAAGTAGCGTCCATTGGAAGTTGATTGACACCGACGGCTGAACGAGCATGAGCCCCTGTATCCCCGAAAATCTGACCCAAAAGTTCTGAAGCTCCATTTATAACTTTTGGCTGCTGGTTGAAACCGTCGGCACTATTAACAAATCCAACTACCTTAACGATTTTTTCAACATTATCAAGGCTTCCGGCCAAAGATTTTACTATACTAAGGCAGTTTAACACACATATTTTCGCTGCTTCATAAGCATCATTCACAGATACTTCTTTGCCAACTTTGCCTTTATATTTTAATTCTCCATTGACAAATGGAATTTGTCCGGCAGTGTAAATGTACTTTTCTACTTTGACGCCAGGAACATATGCTGCTACCGGTTTTGGTGGTTCGGGTAAAGTAATACCCATTTCCTGTATTTTCCTTTCAAAAGACATTTATTACACCTCCTTTCAAAAATTGTCAATAATTTTATCCAATTATAACCTCAGCATTCAGGTCAAGATTTCTTTCACTTCCGGAAATGCGGTCTTTTCCATATATAACAATATTGTAATGATTTGGTATGTGGGTTTCGTCAAATCCTGCAATTTTTCCAATCCCTTGCCCATTGATCATAACCTTGTCCCCTACTATAATTACGGCGCTCTCCTTTACTGCAAAAAACCCTATATACGCTATTTTGTTTATCGTATCTCCAGGTTTTTTATCTTCATCGGTTAAAATCATTTCGTGTACCTCGTCGGCAGTTAGACATCTTGAGGCTTGTGGAATAAGCTGTAAGCCTCTCTTATCGTATTTGCCGTCTAGCACCACAACTAAATTACCTTTCAAGGGTTTCTTTTTAGCGTAGGGATTAACTTTAAACATTCCTTTCTTATATGGATCGGTCATTAAATATACCTCCTCATCATTGATGAGCTCTTTTATTATATTACTTCGCCATAAAAAACGAAAATCCTTCTCACAATTTAACTTTTTTGATAGGTTTTCATTCTTTATTCTACTATTACCTTTCATCCATAATCTCAAGATCTTATATAAAATGTCATTATATTTTTTAACTCGTACATCGCTCATTGCAATAAGGGGGTTTGAAAAAATTAGATCATTTTTGATATAAACCTGCAATTCTCCTATATTTTCTCCTTTGTAAACAGGGGCCTTAATCTTTTTAGGAATAATCAAATTAAATGTGACAATTTCATTTTCCTTTAATGCAATATTGATATCATCCTTTGTCATCAAACCTACTTTGTCATAACACCCATTTTGAACTGATACAGTTGTACAATATTTATTTTTGCTTATTATAGGTGTTAATTTATAATTGACAAAACCGTAATTTAATAGTGTGAAAGAGTCGGAAAAATGATTATCTGTACCCAAAACTATAGATAGCAATTGCAAATTATTTCTACCAGCAGAAGCCACAAGGCATTTTCCTGCATTTCCAGTATAACCAGTTTTAATACCGTTGGTGCCTTCAAATTCCCATAATAGTCTGTTAGTGTTCAATATTTGCCTAGGGTAATTTCCATCTTTTATCTCTTTTGTTTTAGTTTGTACTATATTGCAGAATTTATTACTACTTAATGCATATCTTGCTATCAAAGCAAGGTCTTTTGCAGTGGTATAGTGCTTTGGGTTATCAAGGCCGTGAGGGTTTGTAAAATGAGTACTCAATGCTCCCAACTCTAAAGCTTTTTCATTCATCATATGCACAAAGTTTTCTTCAGTGCCTCCGATGTGTTCTGCAATAGCTATCGAGGCATCATTACCTGATGGCAGTAAAAGCCCATATAACATATTTTCCAAAGATAAAACTTCCCCTGTGCTAAGATGAAAAGAGGAACCACCAACTGAAGCTGCCCTCGGACTTACCTTTACCCGGGACTTAATATACCCTTTTTCCAAGGCTATGATTGCAGTCATTATTTTGGTGGTACTTGCCATAGCTCTTTTTTCCTCCGAATTTTTTTCCAAAAGAATCCTACCGCTTATTAAGTCAATTAAAACAAAAGATTTTGCACTGACTGTTAATTGTATGTTTTCAGCTCTCGCTTCAAAACCTAATATTGTGATACCTATATATAAAGATAAGAAAGCAATTATTGCTTTTTTTCGCATAAAAACACCTTTTTTTTATAATAGTTAGATTTTAATTCTGATAATGATTGGAGGATTTTCCATAAAGAGTTGATTTTCTTAAACTTGTGACCACTATAACAAAATCCGGTTAAAAAGAATACGGCCCACTTATTTAGGACCGTAAAAAGAACCATTGTTATTTTTTAATATACGGTTTATTTGATCAATAATTTGTGGTGCAATATCTATTACTCTTTCTATGGTTGTATTTTGATTAATTGATAAAAGCCTTATCTGACCCTGACCAACAACCATAAAGGCCACTGGTTGAACTGAGACCCCTGCACCACTGCCACCACCGAAAGGTAGCTTTATCTTTTCACTTTTATCATTTTCTTTTGAAGTTTTTGCATCAAATTCGCTTCCTCCGGCAGCAAAACCAAAACAAACCCGAGAAACCGGAATTATTATGCTTCCATCTTGAGTTTCAACGGCATCTCCGACTATAGTGTTTACATCAACCATTTCTTTAATGCTTTCCATTGAAGTTTTTATTAAACTCTGGATTGGGTGTTCATCCACAGCTTCGTCGCTCCTTTTATGAATAAACTCTGTTTAGATACTAGCCAGTACCAGACTACTATAGAACTTGTAATAATAATATGGCCAATCCTAAGTTGAAATATACAATTAATATCAATTTGTATAGGTTCATAATTTATAAAAACCGGTGTCACATTTACCTTAATATTAGAGTTGTCGAAGTTAAAATAAAACGAAAGCATGCTTAAACCAAAATAAACAATGCTCCATGCCTGGCCGGCTAAAAACCCCGTCAAAGCCGCATTTTCACTGCCAAAAGCAATATTAATATTCATGTCAAGAACATTGATGTGTTTAGATAAAAATCTGCTTATTTTTTTTAGATTATTAATATGTTTATATAGAGCTTTAATTATATTTATAATTATTTTATATCTGTCTCTAAGAGGTGAAATGACTATTTTTTCTGATTTTGAAACTTTGTTATTCTTGTTACTAATTTGGTACTTAAAGCTCAATGTGGGAATGAAATTCTTAATAATAAATTTCATCTCAGGTATTTCAAAAAGTATCTTTAATGCCTTAAAACAATCTATCTCAATTCGTATGTATTCATTATCCCTTTTTTTGAATAAAGTTATACTAACCCTAACAGGTAATAAAATAAAAAGAGAAAAAGCCAGGATAACAAGTAGATATTTCACTTTAATCTCCTTAAACCTTTTCTCTTTAGTTTGCGATAAAAAATTGCTATTAATTCATTTTTTATTTTCAATAGGGATATCTTCTATACTCTCCAATCCAAAATAATCCATGCATTGTTCAGTTATAGAATAAAGTATAGGTCGGCCCGGTACATTCAGGCGACCTGTTTCATAAACAAGGTTTTTTGCTTGAAGAGTGCTAAGTGCTCTCTCTGAATTTACACCTCTTATCTCTTCAATTTCGGCTCGTGTTACGGGTTGTTTAAACATGATAATTGCCAAAGTTTCTAAGGCGGCTTTGGAAAGCTGTGCTTTTATCTTAGGTTTAAATATTGTTTCGATATAAGGAAATATTTCCGGTTTTGTTGTCATCCGTATTCTCTGACCAACTTTTGAAATCATTAAACCATGACACGGTTTATCGTAATCATGTTGTAATTGTTCGATACATTTTAAAACCTGTTCATTTGTTATATCCAGTGTATTCGATATTTCATCAATGTTTATCGGATTGCCTGAAATAAACAATATCCCCTCAATGATGCCCATAACCTTTTGCAAATCCATTTGAAACTAAACCTCCCTACATACTAAAACAATATCCCCGAATGGCTTTTCTTGATCTGCAAAAACTCGATTCATTTTTATAAGTTCTAAAACAGCTAAAAAAGTTGTTATTATTTCGAGCTTTGGCGTTTCATGGTCATATAACTTACTAAATAATATTCTTGATTTTAATTGCTTTAGTTTTCTATAGACTTCTGTTATTTTGCGAGATAATGGCATAAGCTCTTTTGCGATTTTGGAAATCTTTTCTTCCGGTTTATTTGTGTTCATTACTGATTTAAAAGAAATCTTCAAGTCTATAAAAGTTATTTCAGATAAGGGAAAATCCTCTACCCACATATGGGATAAATCCTCGGGAGGCTTTTTAAAAATCAACTCCTGCTCCTGTTCTTTAGTTTTTAACACATAAGAAATCTCTTTATATTTTTTATATTCCAGTAGTTTGACCATCAAGTCACTTCTAGGGTCATCATCGTCTGTTGCTACTAGTTCTAATTGCATTTCTTGGTTCTGATTGGAAGGCAACAACATTTTTGATTTGATACTTAATAGGGTAGCAGCCATAACTAGAAATTCACTGGCTAAATCCAATTCATTTTCACTGATTTCTTCAATATAGTTTAAGTACTGCTCTGTCAGCTCTGCTATAGGTATATCATAAATATCTATTTGGTTTTTTTCAATTAGGTGAAACAGAAGGTCAAAAGGACCTTCAAAAGCGTCTAGACTAACATTTAATGTCACGGTTTCTTCACCTTTACCTAAATTTTCATTGCTTCCCTGACCTCTTCTAAAGTTTTTTCGGCAACTAAACGTGCTCGTTTTGCACCATTATCTAAAATATCATCTATGATTGTAGGATTCTGTTCCAATTCTTTTCTTTTCAAGTGTATTGGCCGCATTTTATCAATTATTAAAGAAGCCAGCTTTTTTTTACATCCTACACATCCTATTTGACCTTTTTGGCAAACTTCTTTTAGTTCCTGGATATTGTCTTGTTCATCAAATACTTTATAAAAGGCATATACATTACAAATATTGGGATGACCGGGATCATTCTTTCTGATTCTTGCAGGATCGGTAATCATCATTCGAACTTTTTGCTTTATTATTTCAGGGCCTGCTGATATTTCAATATAATTATCGTAACTTTTGCTCATTTTTCTTCCGTCAATACCGGGTAAAACCAAAAATTCAGTATAAAGAGCCTTGGGTTCAGGAAATACCGGCTTATAAATATAGTTAAATCTTCGAGCAATTTCCCGGGATAGCTCAATATGTGCCTCTTGATCTTTGCCTACAGGTACTTTATCTGCCTTATAAATCAGTATGTCAGTTGCCATAAGAACAGGGTATCCGAGAAAGCCATAGGTATTAATCTCCTTACTTTCCAGTTGCTTTAATTGCTCTTTGTAAGTGGGGCATCTTTCCAGCCATGATAACGGTGTTATCATTGAAAGCAAAAGATGTAATTCAGCATGTTGTTTCACATGGGATTGTACAAAAATATTACATTTTTCCGGATCAAGGCCGACGCTTATCCAATCGATAACCATTTGTCGGATGTTCTCCTTTATGTCCTGAGTGTTTTCATATCCAGTGGTGAGTGCATGCCAGTCTACGACAACAAAAAAACAATCATACTCATTTTGTAATTTTACCCAGTTTGTCAGCGCTCCCATCATATTTCCCATGTGCAGGCGACCGGTTGGTCTCATACCACTCATAACTACATGACTCTTCACAAAAATTCCTCCTAAATTTATAAGATGCTAGAATCTCAATAATACTAAATTTGATAAAACATCCAATCCTTTATGAACAAAGACGATTAGTGGGTTTAAAATAATACTTAACACCCCAAAATATACGAGCAATATTAATATAAAGGGGCCGTAAGCCTCCAATCTTGAAAGCTCGTAAGCTTGTTTTGCAGGTAATAATCCCGTGAGAATCTTAGAACCGTCCAGAGGTGGAATTGGGATCATATTAAAAACAGCCAGGGTTAGATTATAAAGAAATAGAATATAAACAAAGTTATCCAGAATACCACTATGAAGGATATCAAGCTTCAAAATAATCATTGTCAAAAAAGCCAATATTAAATTAGCAAGAGGACCTGCCAAAGAAACCAGTATCATACCTTTTTTGGGTTCTTTATAGTAACTGGGATTTATCTCAACGGGTTTAGCCCATCCAAATCTAAAAAGCCATAACATTAATAAGCCTATGGGATCTAAATGAACCAATGGATTAAGTGACAACCTTCCTCTCCATTTAGGTGTTGGGTCTCCCAGAGAATATGAAACCCTGGCGTGAGCATATTCATGAAATGTAATTGCAAACAATAAAGCAGGTATTCTTAGTAACATTTCAGGACCTAAAAAATTTGCCATATAAGCTGCCGTCCTTTCCCATATGTATATTTTTTGTTCTTACTTATTGCATTATACCATTTATATCAACATGAAAAAAGTGTGCTTCAGCACACTTTCTTGATAAAACCAAAAAATGAAACAAAAATTTAATTGATAAAACTGTAAACCTAGAAGTTTGCCAAAGAAATATGCTTGGAATGTGGTAAAAATACTTCATTGCCCAACAAATCTTCGTAGGTTTGTCGACGAACAACAAGCCGGGCGGTTTTGCTTTTTACAAAGACCACCGCAGGTTTTGGTATCATATTATAGTTACTGGCCATAGAATAGTGATAAGCTCCTGTGCTAAAAACAGCTAAAATATCACCTGGTGCGATTTTGGGTAGGTCAATATCCCAGATTAACATATCCCCGGATTCACAGCACTTTCCTGCAATCGACACCGTTTCTTTCTTTGAGCCATTAACTTTATTTGCAACAACGGCTGAATACTTTGCTCCATATAATGCCGGTCTTATATTATCGCTCATTCCGCCATCTACGCTGACATATTTTCTAACACCGGGGATGTTTTTTATTGCACCAATTGTATACAGGGTTGTACCGGCTTCGCCTATAATGGCTCTGCCTGGTTCTATCAATATCTTTGGAATGGGTAGGCCGTGTTTTTTGCAAGATTCCTTGACAGATTCGACTAAAACTGTAACGTAATGTTTCACGGTCAATGGTTTATCTTTTTCTGTATATTTGATACCAAATCCACCTCCAAAGTTTACTTCTTTGGTTTTAAAACCATATTTTTCTTTTATATTTTTGGCGAATTGAATCATAACTTCTGCTGTGTCTTTAAAAGGCTGCTCTTCAAATATTTGAGAACCGATGTGGCAATGAAAGCCCATGAGCTTTAAGCTTTTTATGCTTAAGGCATTTTCTACAGCCATAAACGCATGCCCGTTTTCCATTACAAATCCAAATTTGGAATCAAGTTGGCCGGTTTTTATATAATCGTGCGTATGAGCCTCAATACCTGGTGTCAAACGCAATAATATCTTTATTTTTTTACCTTGATATTTTTTAGTTAAATCTCTTAACAATTCAAGTTCGAAAAAATTATCTACTACAATGCGTCCAACACCATATTCAACAGCCATTTCCAATTCAGTATAAGACTTGTTATTGCCATGAAAATATATCCTTTTCGCAGGAAAACCGGATTTTATGGCCAGATAAAGCTCGCCTCCCGATACCACGTCAAGACATAGACCTTCTTCCTGTATTAATTTGCACATTTCCATAGTCAAGAAAGCCTTTGCAGCATAAATCACTTCGCTGTTTTCATGCATATTTCGCAGACTGTTTGTATATGAACGGCAATTTTCACGGATATGATTCTCATCCATTACATATAGAGGAGTGCCGAATTCTTTTACAAGTTCTACCGTGTCACATCCACCTATTTCCAAATGGTTATATTTATTAATTCTACTGGTTCCATAAAACATACCGTTTCTCCTTTCATTTATGTAAAGCAAAAACAACCGGGGATATTTGCCGGTTGTTTAATTCAGAGGCAAATACCTCTCTCTTATGAAGTAGCGCTTCACCGAATATGACTTACGGTGACAGTCTTATATCTATTTGATATAAGCCCAGCATAGCTTCTTGGGGGAAACTATGCTTCGGCGATGACCCCTTTTAATTTGCTTAATCGGCTCCCATGCCTCCACAAATCTACTCTTGATCTATCGCTCCTCTACCTCAACTCTTATCGAGATGAGGTAAGTTATTTAATTTATGTTACTATATCATACTCAATCTTATATTGTCAAGTAATTTTTCTAAGTTGCATTAATATATCCCAAAATTCATGCAATTATGTTGATATTTTAGCCATATAAGGCTTAAATATACTATAAAAGTCAAGTCAGACATATATATTGACATGTTGACCATTAAACTTATTAAAATATAGTTTCTACTTTGGAATCAGTTTCTTCTATTAAACGGCAACGGTTGAAGACCATTTGCCACATCTGTCTCCCCACCTTGCCATTAATTTTCTATCACAAAACAGTTGTATTATTTCACAATTATTTGGGCATCCCTTACACTCTAAGCTTTTCACTTTATAATTTTGAGTAGCTATACTCATTCCAAAAAAGCGAGTTATTTCTTGCCGTGAAGCAATATGGTTTGCAGCTAGGATTGCCGCGCCTATTGCACCCATTACATCATAATTTTCAGGTATTGTAATACTGCATTCGAATTGTTCTTCAAAAGCTCTTTTTATACCTGTATTGGCCGCTACACCGCCTTGAAATATCACTAAGGGCCTTATTTCTTTCCCTTTTGCTACATTTGAAAGAAAATTCCTGACCAAGGCCTCGCATAGTCCTTTTAATATATCCTCAATGGTGTGCCCCATTTGCTGTTTATGTATCATGTCCGATTCGGCAAAAACAGCGCAGCGACCGGCAATTCTGGTTGGATTATGTGATTTAAGGGCTATTTCTCCAAATTGACTTATAGGAATCCCCAATCGCTGAGCCTGCCTATCCAAAAAAGAGCCGGTACCTGCGGCGCATACCGTATTCATTGCAAAATCTACAACGGTTTTGTTTCTAATAACTATTATTTTAGAATCCTGACCCCCTATTTCCAAAACTGTTTGTGTATCTGGATAATAACTAAGAGCCGCAGCTGCATGAGCAGTGATTTCATTTTTTACAATATCGGCTCCGACCAATATAGCTGCTAATTGCCTTCCGCTGCCTGTGGTCCCGACGGCATAGATATCTACACCTTTTAATTCCGCTTGCAAAATCGCAAGGCCTTTTTTAATAGTTTCTATGGGATTGCCTTCTGTATTCAAATAAAGCTTTTTAACAAGATGATACTTTTCATCAAGCAAAACCAGATTGGTACTTACTGACCCTACATCAATTCCCAAGGCATACTTTTGCAAAATCTTTAACCTCCCTATTATGGTATATCATATCTACAAAAGCTTCCAGACGGGTTCTAAGACCTATCTTTGCCGAGTGCTCATCCAATATGATTGTCATTACTGGAATACAATGCTGTTGGCTTACTCTCGGTATGGCACTCTTTGCCACTATTTCTGGCATACATGTAAAAGGAAGCAGATGGATAACTCCATCAAAATCCATGTTGGAAAAGTTAACAATTTGTGCCACCGACTCTTGACCATGGCCCCCTATAAAACAGTTTATAAAAGGTTGAGCTAATTTCAGCATCTTTTTATAATCTTTAGGTTTAAGACATGAAGGTAAAAGGTTTTCACAGACCCAATCAGTGATATAAATATTCCTATATACTTCAACTCCAAGTTCACCTAGCTGTTTTTCAATATTTAGGTTTACAAAAGGCTCAAGTACGGTATATATTTCTCCTACTATACCGACTTTAATAGGAGATTTATCACTGCTTACTTGTATATCGGAAAAAACCTGCGGGATTTTAACTTTAAAATCATTTATTTCATCTTCATTCCTGATATCATTTATTTGCTGCAAGATACAATTATATGTTTTATCGGTTTGGCCCCTTGTTCTTTCTATAGGCCTTGTTTTGCAGGATTCCATATCTGCTTTGTCTAAAAGTAGTGCTTTTTTCCATGCGAGGCGCGTTGCTCTTGCAATATCCTTAAGAGAATTATTTTTTTTATTGGTGATCGATCTGATCTTATTAAGCAATTCAAAAAAGTGACCCTGCGGGGGTTCCAAAATAATCATCTCAAAATCAAAACCCAAGTCTTTTAAAATTTCTCTTTGCACTTCTCCATAATATCCGAATCTGCATGGTCCTACCCCACCGGCCATTATAATAGTGTCAGCACCCTTTTCTAATGCTTCAATAAAATTACCTATATTTATTTTTAGAGGCAGGCAAGCAAATTCCGGTGAGTAAGCTACTCCTAACTCGAGGGTTCTTTTGGTGCATAAAGGTGGTATTATCACCTCTAAACCCAAGTTTTCAAACAAAGTTTTCAATGGTATATACATATTACCCATATGTGGAAAAGTTATCTTCAAAATACTTCCTTCCTTCTAAAACATCTAAAAAAGCTTCAAGTCTGGTATTAAAACCGGTTTCTCCTGCATGTTCATCTAAGTTTATATATAAAAAGGGAGTGTTATAATCACGTTTGGTCTTTTTTTCTATAAGTTCCCCTACTAATGAATCCGGACCACATCCAAAAGATGCTACATGAATTATGCCGTCTACTTTCCTTCTATCTAAAAAATAATAAGCTGTACCAATGGTCTTTTTACCTAAAGTCCAGAACATCCCTTTTGACAATTTTTTAGCACCCTCAAGAATATCTTCTTCTGCCACCATTTCGCTGGTTATAAAATCAATGTTCTGTTTTCGCAGTTTTCTAATAAGACCCATGCTGATAAAATCATCGTATATATTATAGTTATGCCCCAATAAAAGGACTTTTAAATAGCTCGGGGTTTTTATCGGTGTTTGATTTCCCGAAATTTCATTACTGCACATAAGGTCTTGTGGAATCATTGAATTTTTTATTAACTGGTATTCAAATTGCTTTTGAGTCTCCATTGCTTTATAATAAGCTGTAAATGTTCGGTATTTATTTGTTTTTAAAATTTTGCCCAGTTGAAAAACATGTTTCAGAATTTTGATTTTGCCCTTATATAGATTCAACCCCGTATCAATGATATTAGGTAAATTTGGTATGCTGTTTCTGATCATATCGGGTAAGCCCAAGAATTTCGGGCAAATATACTCTTTTGGTTCTATGCTTATAATCCTTGGTACATAAATGACGTCGACTTTACCCATAAGGTCGGCCACATGGCCATGAAAGATTTTGATAGGTAAACATGCATCATCAACACATAGCTCGATACCTTTTTTTAATATTTCCTTATTTGTAGGTGAGGATAGAACTACTTCATGTCCCAGTGATTCAAAAAAAATTTTCCAAAAGATATAGTATTGATGATAAAATAACGCCCTTGGTATTCCAATGTACAATGCGCCGCACCCCAAACGAAGATATATTTTTATTTGCTGCTCATGCAAAAAACAATTATCATTCTAAATAAAGCCGTTTTTATCATTAAGACTGGCAGCGGCCTTTTAAAGGCCGCAATTGGATTGATTAAATCAAGCCACGGCACCTTCCCTCCGTAGAGCCCTAATCCAAATAACAAAAAGAATAGGGGGCTTAGTATCATAAAAAGATTATTGCTACCAGACCCCGCAATAGTAGTAAAAATACCCCCAGCAACTACTTCTGTTACGTTTAACTCTAAAATCATCGAAAGTAAAACAGTAACAGTCAATTCTGCAAAACACAGCAATAAAACAATAAAGCAATATCTTGGGCTTACAATTAAAACAGTAAGCAAAATTCCTACAGCATCGATAAGCATAACTCTCTCCCTATTTGGACTTCGGATTAAAAAATACAGCCATCAGGTATCCAAAGACAATGGCAGCGGTTACACCTCCTGCGCCAGCCCTCAAGCCTCCGGTAAATACTCCCAACAGTCCATACTCGTTCACATCTTGAATAACTCCTGTTACCAAATTATGGCCAAAACCTGTAAGTGGTATGGTAGCTCCGGCTTTTGCAATATCTACGAAGGGCTGATAAAGACCTAATCCGCTGAGAATTGCCCCCAAAGTTACGAAAAAAACCAGAACATGAGCTGGGGTTAATTTTGTAGCGTCCATCAGTATTTGACCTATAGCACATATAAAGCCTCCAACAATAAACGCCATTATGAAATCCATTTACTACTCTCCCTGATTTTATAAATTTTCCAGAGATATTGCGTGTGCAATACAAGGTATAGTTTCACCCTGCTGGCTGCTTATAGTACTCAATAAGGCTCCGGTGGCTACCAACAACACCTTGTTATATTTTCCTTTTAGCATTTCTTTGAAAATATAACCACAAGTAACAACTGTAGCACATGCACATCCACTTCCTCCCGCATGAACATCTTGTTCTGGGTAATATATCATAACTCCGCAATCAGTAAATTTATTTGATACATCATAACCTTTTTGTTTTAATAGTTCTTCTGTGATTTCCTTTCCTATACTTCCCAAATCACCAGTTATAATTAAATCATAAACATCTGGGTTTCTTCCCGCATCTTTAAAATGTTTTACAATGGTATCTACGGCAGCCGGTGCCATAGCTGTTCCCATGTCGTTAGAGTCGGATTCACCCATATCAATTACTCTGCCTATTGTAGCAAGAGTTACTCGGGGATTTTGCCGTTTTGAAGATAATACCATTGCTCCAGCTCCCGTTACTGTCCACTGTGATGTAGGCGATCTTTGATTACCCAATTCTAAAGGGAATCGAAATTGGCGTTCAGCGGTGCAGAAATGACTTGAAGCCGCTGCTACTACGTTTTCAGCAAAACCTCCGTCAATTAAAACAGAACCCAGTGCAACCCCTTCGGTCATCGTAGAACAAGCACCGTATATTCCGAAAAAAGGCATTCCCAATTCACGTGCGGCAAAGCCTGCAGAGATAATTTGATTCAATAGATCACCGGCAATAAGATACTCTACCTCACCCGTAGGAATATTACTATTTTTTATAGCCATCTCAACAGCCTCTTTTAATATTTTTATTTCTGCTTTTTCCCAACTGCCCTCTTTGTAAATATTATCTTTTAAGATTAAATCGTAATAATCTTTGAACCGACCCTGACCTTCTTTTGGACCCACAATAGACGCGGTCCCTATTATAGAAGGGGGATTCTCAAATTTAATAGTTTGGCTACCGAGTTTTTTCGTAGACAAAAAGTCTTCCTCCTAAAGTTTCAGTAAGTAATAAATTAGACCGATAATCACTGCAGCAGTTGTGCCATATACCAGTACCGGTCCTGCTACCACAAACATTTTGGCAGCTACTCCAAACACATAACCCTCTCTCTTGAACTCCATAGCAGGGGAAACAATGGAATTTGCAAAACCGGTTATTGGAACTACCGAACCTGCTCCTGCAAATTTTCCAATTTTATCGTATATTCCGATACCTGTCAAAAAAGCCCCTAAAAAAATCATAATGATAGAAGTTGGCGCACCGGCTTGATTAGGAGACATCCCTTGCGAAATAAAAAAATTTAAGATTACCTGACCGATAACACATATAATCCCTCCTACGAAAAAAGCTATGATTACATTTTTAAGGATGGGTGGTTTTGGTCGTTTTTGTTTTACAAAATTTTTATAATCTTGTTGCTCTTTCGTAAGGATAGGCATACTATCACCTTATTCTTTTAAAATTAATCCGCTTAAAAACGAGCACTCTCGGTGCCCGTTTTTCTCAGCTTTCCGTGGTTCCATCTACTTTAAAGGCTATCTGAACATTTGCTTTATATTCTACTATCTTTCCCTCCTGCACATTGGCAGTATTGTTTAAAACTTCTACCCCTGTGATATTTCGGATTGTCTTATTAGCGTCCTTGACGGCATTTTCTACTGCTTCCTGCCAGCTGTTTTGAGATTCACCTACCAATTCCAAGACTTTAACTGTCATATGTGTCCTCCCTGCTTGTTATTTTTTATATTTTGTCCTATAACTGAACAGTTATTCTTTTAGCAAAAATACGAGTTTGGCACTTTTGGGTATTCTATCACTATAAAGACTTTTAAATACAAAAAGTCCTGCTGTTAAAAAAAGTAATAGAACTAATATTACAACCAGTTTTTTATTTATATAAACCATCTGGACGAGCCTCCTCCTCTTTATTATGTATATTTGGCAATATTTTATGCAAAAGAAAAAGCCTACCTTAGGCTTAAGACAATAGATCTTTTACTTTTTCTAGTACCTTTCTCTCCAGTCGTGATACTTGCACTTGGGTCATGTTTAATGCTTTTGCAACATCCACTTGAGTCATGTCTTTGAAATATCTGAGAATAATAATTTGACGTTCTTCTTTATCAAGTTTGGAAAGTGCCTCCTTTAAGGCTATCCTGTCAAACAATAGGTTTTGACGATATTTATCCTCATTAATCTGATCAATCAAATAAATCGGAGAACCATCGTCTTGGTAGGCTACATTATTTAGTGAAACCAAAGATTGAGAAGCTTCCATTGCTATTACCAATTCTTCTACAGAAACTCCCATTTCATCAGATAGTTCATTGACTGTAGGTTCTCTATCCAGGGTATTTGTAAGTTCTTCCTGTGTTCTTTGGATTTTAAAAGCCAGTTCTTTCAGAGAACGGGCTACCTTAATAGGTCTATCATCCCGTATGTATCTTCGAATTTCACCTATTATCATCGGAACGGCATAAGTGGAAAATTTCACATCATAAGAAAAGTCAAACTTTTCGATTGCTTTCAATAGACCGATACTACCAATTTGAAATAAATCTTCCAATTCATAACCCCTATTACTGAAGCGCTTAACTATACTCCATACCAAACCCAGGTTAAGGGACACAAGTTCATCTTTGGATTGCCTGTCACCTCTTTTGGCCTTTTTTAAAAGTTCCAAAATAATTTCAGAATTCATGTAGCCTGCCTCGCACCGCTATTGATGTTTTTTGTCATTGTGACAAGTGTTCCTTCACCCAGAGTAGACTCAACTTTCAGCTCATCCATAAAATCTTCCATTATGGTAAATCCCATACCGGATCTTTCCAATTCCGGTTTGGAAGTCCATAGCGGCTGTCTCGCTTCTTCTATATCTTCGATACCTTTTCCCCAGTCTTGAATTGATATAACAATTTTATCTTTGTAGAGTTTTGAGTTAATTCTAATAGTGCCGATAGTATCGTCGTAGCCATGAATGATACAATTTGTCACGGCTTCGGAGACCGCCGTCTTTATATCAGCAAGTTTATCCAATGTCGGATCTAATTGTGATGCAAAAGCAGCAACAACGACCCGCGCAAAGGATTCATTTTGGGATTTGCTTAAAAAATCCAGTTGCATTTCATTTAAAGATGTCACGAAATCACCCCTCATAATTTATCTATAGCCTCTCTCTCATCACTGAAATTTTTTATAATATTGAAAAGACCTGACATTTCAAAAATCCTTTTTATTTTGGGGGTTAGGTAAACTACACCTATTTTCCCCCTTATTTTTTGAAGTTTTTTGTAACGTCCTATAATCATACCTATACCGGAGCTGTCCATAAAAGATACATCTCTAAAATTAAATAATACCCTCTTGATCCTGAACTTTTCAATATAGTGATCTATCTCATCTCTAATAACAAGTGCCATGTGATGATCTAATTCTCCTTTTAAATTAACCTTTAACATATCATCTTTTACTTTTATAACCCCATCCATACTCCACCCCCCCCTTTGTTCCTATTACAATTATTCGATGAATATAAGGAATTTCCTGCTATAATATTCCATGATTTACATTTTTTCTCCATAACTGCAAAGGCTTCCTTGAATATTATTAAGGAAGCCTTTGTAATAGTAGATAAGCTCTTTGCAGGGCAGTGTGCAGAACATATATTAACATGCGCCCGGCGGTACGGTGAATTGCCACAAGTTCCTGTGTGGTATTAGGACCAAAGCAACATTAACAGGTTTGGCTTAGGTATAGGTGCCGTAATCTTCATTTCAGGTATACTTTTTATACAAAATAAAGAAATATTTTTATAAATGGAGCCATTTACTAAATACCCTTTTAAGCACTTCGATAAAACTTGCTTTTGTCACATCTTCAGATATAACCATATTTACTTTTTTTACGATTTTACCGTTTTGTTCAACTATGAGAGTTCCTACTATCTGATTCTTTTTTAGTGGCGCTAATAACTTATCAGGCACCTCAACTTTTGTGCTTATTCTGTCTTCCCTGCCTTTTTCTACTAAAAGGTTTACATCTTCATATACAATTACATTCGCATCTGTAATATGTCCTTTTTCCACTTGAACAGTTTTTTGTACCATTCCTTTTTCGACCACTCTAATTGAATTGTAATGTCCAAAGCCGTAATCCAGCAGCTTTGTTGAGTCTTCGAATCTCTGACTGCTGTTTTCCGCATTTAAAACTACTGATATTAATCGAAAATCCCCGCGTTTTGCAGTACCGGCAAAGCAATGCCCCGCTTTATTATGAAAACCGGTTTTTAAACCATCCATGCCTTCGTATTTTTCAAGTAGTTTATTGGTGTTGGCCAGCATTGTAGCGTCACGCTTTTTATCAGTATGTTCAAGATAATCCATCCATATGGTTGACCATTTAAAAAACGTAGGGTACTTGACCAATTCTTTTGACATCAATGCAATATCATGAGCAGTAGTGTAATGTTCAGGAGAAGATAGCCCATGAGGATTTGTAAAATTTGTATTGCTCATTCCTAATTGTCTTGCTTTGTCATTCATCAGCTTAACAAAGCCTTCAACACTACCGCCGACATATTCAGCTACCGCCATTGAAGCATCATTGGCCGAAGCGATTACAATACATTTTAAAAGTGTTTCAAGGGTCTGTTCTTCTCCGGGACCCAAAAACACCTGACTGCCTCCGGTTTTCCATGCCCTTTCACTGACTCTGATAATATCCGATAGCTTAACTTTCTCTGAATCAAGAGCCTCAAAAGTAATAATCATGGTCATTATTTTAGTGATACTGGCTGGTTCCATTTTTTCATGTGGGTTTTTTTCAAAGAGTACCGTTCCCGTGCCCGCATCCATCAAAACTGCTGAAGGGGATTTGATGTCAAGCTGTGGCTGGGCTGTGACCGGTTTTATGAAAATAAGAAAAGTAATAAGCAAAATACACGCTGCCTTTTTATTAAAATAAACCATTTATATCGTTCCTCCCTTCTTGATATAGTTTTCCATACGGGAGGAATGTTATGCATTTTTAAGCTCTGGGATGAGTTTTATCATATACTTCTTTTATTTTATCTCGTGTTATATGGGTATATATTTGAGTAGTAGAAATATCGGCATGGCCTAACATTTCCTGTACAGATCTTAAATCCGCCCCATTTTCTAAAAGATGTGTGGCAAAAGAATGCCTAAGCGTATGTGGTGTGATTTTTTTATTAATTCCGGCTTGCTTTGAGTATTTTTTAATTATTTTCCAAAAGCCTTGACGTGTCAAAGCATCACCCCGTCGATTAAGAAATAGAATTTCGGATTCCTTATCATCTAATATTTTTTTTCTGGCATTTAAAATATAGTGTTCTAAATACTCTATTGCTATAGATCCAACAGGAACAATCCTTTCTTTTGAGCCCTTACCTATACAGCGCAAAAACCCCATTTCCAAATTTATGTCTTCCATAGAAATGGAAATAAGTTCAGATACTCTCATACCTGTGGCATACAGTAATTCAAGCATACTTCTGTCTCTGATTCCTAACGGGTTTGTCATATCAGGTTGACATAATAGCATTTCAACCTCTGTTACAGTTAGCACTTTGGGCAATCGGTGCTCTAGTTTGGGAGTATCTAAATTTGCCGTTGGATCTTTATGAATTATTCGCTCTCTAAACAAAAAATGATAAAAGGATTTTATCGAAGCACAGGCTCGGGATATGCTACTGCTTGCTTTACCCTTTTTTTGCATTAATAATAAATAAGATACAATGGTTGTACGATTGGTATGGTCGATGTTTGTTATGTTTTTCGTTCTTAGGTAAAATATGTAACTTTTTAAGTCTCGATTATAAGCATCAATAGTGTTTTTTGCAAGGCCTCTTTCTACTGATAAATATTCAAGAAAATTTTTCAAAAGGTCTTTCATACAATTCCTCCTAAATCTTACCTTTATTTTTATATTCAATATTATGTCTATAATTCCTTCTAAAATCATAACCCGTAAAACGGTTGATTTATTTTAGCCCCGAAAGACGTCTAATCTTTACATATGAGGCAAACTTTTTATTGAGTCAAAATACAAGTTATAGAGCAAGGTACCGGACATTACATAAAAAAGTATCAATGACCGAGATCAGTCTAGTGGAGGGCACGAATAAAAGACTTTGGTACAGAAGTTTCAGGATTTGAATTAATCTAATTTATAAGCAAACAAAGGCCTATATATAGGCCTTTGTTTTGAAGTAATCATATTTATAGACTTAGATAATAAGTATAAAGTTTAATAAATATTGGAGATATATATCCCTCAATTAAGCCGGATATGATGAGTAAAAAGCTGAAAAACAGATTTAACAATAGATACCCAGTTACCATCTGTGAATAGTTTTCCTGATAGTGTTTAATTCTATTTTTAATGACAGCTAGGGCAAAAGTTAAGCTGGTTACGCCTATTGAAACAATACACGGTAATATGATTAAGTTCTGGGGGAGAATAGATAAAACAGATAAAACTGTGCCTTTAGGCCCTAATTGTTCAATTAGAAAACCCACAGTAAATCCTAATACGAATCCTCTAAAAAAAATTACAGCTAATATGAATGGAAGACCTATAACTGAAAGGCCAAGTAATATCAATACAACAGCGGTTTTTAAATTATTTGACAGTGATAAATAAAAGATAGAAGCACAATCTACCGAAATGTTGTCAATGTTGGCTAAAAAACCGTTGATAAAGCTTAATATGCTTTCCATTTGAATATCTGATATCATATTTACGGTAATACTACCCACAATTATACCGGCAATTAAAACAATGCTTAAAAAAATATATTGAACTATGTTTTTTTTAAAGTACTCCACCAACATTTTGGGGAAATAATTCATGAAAATAGTCCCCCTTCCGGCATAATATTTCCATAGAAAATATTATGCCGGAAGGGACGGGATTATACATTTCCATTTAAAACCTTACCGTAAAAGCCCCCACCACCTACTTTTAGATCCAATCTTCCTTCTCTTGCCAGTATTATACTCTCGGCCCTTTGTTCTCCCACAACCTGAGTCAATTGTGTTATATCAGCATTATGGATAACATCCATCTCAGTATCAAAGTTTAAAAGTAGTTTTTCAATAGTTTTTTTACCAATTCCGGGAATAAATTCTAAAGGTATCTGATACTGATACAATGGCCTATGTTGAGGATGAACAGGTACCTTATGATCCGCTATGAGAGCTATTTTGTCAAGCACGCCAAGGGTTACTGCTTCACTATTGCAAATACGGCATTTTACAACAGACGGAGCTTCTACAGCTATGTAACCACAGGCAGGGCAAAAAGTCCTGTGATACTTGCCGAGTTTTGGGTTTAGGCCGTAATTAGCCATGATCGAATTATTATCCAAGCCTCGCAGCGCTGAAAAAATATTTTTAAAGTCTGGAAATTTTAATTTCATTTTATTGTATTCCCGTGCAATTTTCCCCAGTGAATGGGCATCTGAGTTACTTAAAAATGTTTTTGTAGCAAGTTCGCTTATAGTATCGGCAAAATCTGTATCAGCACTTAGCCCTAATTCTACCGCTATGATATCATCCAGTTCATTTTCAAAAGCCAATGAAAGCCTATCATAACAACTGCCGTAAAAGCTTTTAAAAGGAGTGAAAATATGTGCCGGTATCAGTTCACCTCCCAAACTGCACACCATTTGAAGTAAATCTTTTGCAGGTAGGCGTGCCTTTTGAGAGCTCAAAGTAATATTTGTGATATACTCAGAAATAATCGCTGAAAATTCCTTGATTTGTTCATAATAAGGAAAAAAAGCAATACTATGAGCTACCCCTTTCTCTTCTGTAGTCTCAATCTCCGCTCCCAGAATAATCGTAAGTTTATCTTTATACCTGAGCCCTCCGCCGGATAAGGGCCTTACCTTTCCAGTTTCAAGATGTTCTGAAATTTCCTCAAGGACATACGGTGAAGCACAGTCCACAATACCTACAATATCAATACCTTTCTTATTAATACAGTAATCATAAATATTGTTAAGGGTTAAACTCTTGGAAGCAGTAATCTTTACAGGATGTTTTTTAGCCTGGCCGATATGAACATGTAGATCCGCAAAACATTCCATTATAAATCACCTACTATTAAAGGATACGTCAAAAGCAGGCCGGTAATTGTTTTGCCGTCAGCGATTTCACCGCTGTGAATTTTACTTATTGCTTCGCTAAGCGGTACCCTTTCCACCTGCAAATATTCATCGAAATCGGCCTCTCTCGTCTTTTTCTCCAAATTTCTAGCTAAGAATAAGTGTATCATTTCATTGGAAAAACCTGGCGAAGTATAAAAACCCGTGACATATTTTATATCATTAGGATAATAGCCGATTTCCTCCATTAATTCTCGTTTAGCACACTTTTCCCTAGATTCGTCCTTTTCCAGTTTTCCTGCAGGGATTTCCAGAAGTTCTTTTTCAATAGCTTTTCTGTACTGCCTTACCATCAATATGTTATTGTCTTTATTTACAGCTACTATGGCAACCGCCCCCGGATGTTCCACAATTTCGCGAGTGGATTTTCTCCCATTTGGCAGTACAACTTCATCCTGGCGGAGTTTTATTAAACGACCGGAAAAAATACTCTTAGAACTCAATGTAGTCTCGTAAAACTTCATTTTTCCATCTCCTGATTAAACATATTTTTTTTATATATACATATAATATTTTAAGACAAGTTTGAGGAGAGGTAAAGATGGAATATATTGTTTTTAATAATAAGTTTTTTTTAATTGGTAAAGCTCCGGAAATTAAGGAGTTTTTGAAAGAAAAAATAAAGACATGTGAAACAATTAAAGATTTAATGCTTTCGGAATCTCAATTATCAAAAGAACCTGAAAATCTTTGAAAACACTAAAAAAAACTCTATAAGAGCTTAGACAGTAAAATAAATAAATATCACTCAGCTATTTCTAATCATAACAGAACACACTATCTTTTGACCATTTATATAATAGAATCAAACATAAACTAACACCTATATTTATTAGCAAAATACCTACCAATAAATAGGTGTTAGTTGCCTTGAAGAGCGACAGTTTATAGGTTTCCACAGTAGGTTTTTCCGTGAATTTATAGGCTTTGTATTCTCTGTAACCTTTGATACGCTTGGTTACCCGACCTTAAGCTCCATCCTTAATTTGTCAGAAATCATAGCAATAAACTCTGAATTTGTTGGCTTGCCTCGATCCTTTGTTGTAGTATATCCGAAAAGACTGTTAAGAGTCTCTACACATCCCCTGCTCCATGCAACTTCTATAGCATGTCTTATGGCTCTTTCAACACGACTTGGGGTGGTGTTGTATTTATTTGCGATATTGGGATAAAGTTCTTTGGTTACAGCTGAAAGCAACTCCACATTGTTGATTACCATATATATAGCTTCTCGAATATAGAAATACCCTTTTATATGTGCCGGTACTCCTATTTCATGAATAATATTGGTGATCAGTACTTCCAAATTATTTTTTTTGTCAGTTGTAAAACCTGATGTTTTTCTCTGCATTTGGCGTTGTAAAGGTATATTTCTGTCAACCATTTGTTTTACACGATCCACAAGAATATTTAGGTCAAACGGTTTTACAACGTAATAGTCTGCACCGAGATTAATTGCTTTTTGTGTAATTTTGTCCTGACCGACTGCAGAAAGAACCACAATTTTCGGTCTTTGGGGTTTATTTGATAATCTTTCAATTACCCCTAGACCATCAAGATTAGGCATAATTAAATCTAAGAGCAAAACTTCAGGCCCAAGCTCCTCTGTTTTTTCCAAAACTTCCACTCCATCATGGGCAACACCGATTATCTTGATATCTTTTTCATTTTCAAAAAACTCTACAATCAAATCACAAAACTCTTTGTTATCGTCAGCAATTAACAATTTTATTCTTTGATCTTCTAACATGAAAAATCCCCCCTCAAAAATGTATTAATAAATGATTAATTCGACAAACTATGGAAAATACCTCCTGTCATTCCATATTTTGTTTATATATTTTAAATTTGTTCACTGAAGTTTAAATTATTTACCTCATTTAACATCCATTCTATAAAAATACCGTACCCCTTTGTTGGATCGTTTACAAATACATGGGTTACAGCACCTACTATATAACCGTCCTGAATAATAGGGCTTCCGCTCATACCCTGAATAATACCTCCGGTTTTAGCCAGTAATTCATGATCTATGATTTTTAATATCATACCTTTTCCATTGGGATGTGACTGTTTTATTATTTTTTGTATTTCGATATCATATTCTTGAATTCTTTCACCCTCAAGCACTGTGAGGATTTTTGCATAACCCTCATGAACTTGGTTTACAGTAGCTACTGGGAGTGAGGTGTAAAAAGGATTTTCAAAAGGCTGGTAAGCTTTTCCGAAAATGCCGAAGGAAGTATTTGCAATAATATTTCCTATGATTCGTTCTTCATTGATAAATACACCTTTTTTTTCACC
The DNA here is from genome assembly GCA_964520055.1 of uncultured Clostridia bacterium. GTDB lineage: Bacteria > Bacillota > Thermosediminibacteria > Thermosediminibacterales > Tepidanaerobacteraceae > DUNY01. The sequence continues at coordinate 912 of CAZFME010000003.1, read as the reverse complement.
TGGTTGGTTCTTTTTGCCGGGGAATATTGATGAAACTCTCGCCCTGATTATTTCGCCTTCTCCAACCTCAATAATTTTTCCGGTATCTACATCGGTAATTATATGACCCAATGCACCGTAAAAGCCAGTTTTTGGATCATAAAATGTAAGGGTGCCAACACCCGCCGCTACATCTCGCACCCACAAACCTATCTGATAAAGGCCGAAATTATTTTTGATAGGATTTAGATTTACATCGAATATTATATCATTTCTTTTCACAGTAACAAGAACTGATTTTTGTTTATCAATTATTTGAGATAATTCTTCTGCCTGAAATATTTTTTGGTTATTTACCATAACAATGGTATCTCCGACCTTTATACCAGCTTCTTGAGCCGGTTGATGTTTTAGACCGTTTTCATCCGTTATAGATGCAAAGCCTACAACTATAACCCCATTCGGGCGAAGTTTAACTCCCAGAGAATGTCCTCCAGGTATCACCCTAGTTTCAGGTAATACATGAACTTTAAGCCTTTTTACCGGTATAAATCCCAACCATCTAAACTCTAAATCATAAGTTCCTTTGACTACAGACTTTAAGACCAAAGGTTCTTTCAAGCTGATTATTAGTTTATCTTTTATATAATACCCGTTAATTAAAAAGGGTTTTTTACAAAATAATTGCAAAGTCATTGGAATTTTTAATTCTATTTTTTGCTCTTTTCCTTCAATAATTCTTATCTCCCTAGGTAAATGTCCCAAAAAAATATTTATTGTTGATATGACCAAAATCAATATTACTAAAAATAACATAGCAAGTTTATTGAATTTGGTTTTTTGCAAACCTTTCACTCCCTAAAGAAAAAATATAGACTTTAAAACAAGTAGCGGAAAGCCGTCTTAAAATTTATACTTTCCTATGGGTTATAA
>CAZFME010000002.1:17784-59164 GCA_964520055.1 uncultured Clostridia bacterium | reverse complement strand
TGTTCTTATAGGCCACTCATTTTTTTTGTAATTGAAGCGGCTTTTTTTGAATCAAGGTTTGATAATATTTCAGAAACCACTTCTTTTTTCATGTTTCGAAACAACTGTATTAAAAAATCATCTTCCATATTTTCTAGAATATCGGCAGCATTCCTTGTTTCCATCAGTTCATAATACTGAGCCAATTCTTTAATGTTTTTCAACTGAGTCTCAAGTTTTTCCTTCTCGACATCAAGTTGTTTCTCTAAAGTTTCTAGCTCGGTTTGTTTCTTAGTAAGTTCTGCCTCCTTTGTCAACAACTCTTGTTTCTGCTTATCTATTTCAATCCATTCGTGTTCTATTCTTTTTGTTTCTGCTTCAAAAATCTCTTGATTTTTTTCTACTTCACTCTTCAATTGTTGAGATGCTATTTTATTTTTTAAAAAAGGGATATTTAAAAAGGCAGCTTTTATCGAAGGATGTAACTTATTTAAATCGTAGAATTTGAATAAATAAAGCAGAAAAGCCACTATGATAATTAAAATGATTATTATTCCTATAATAATGTTTTTGCTATTAAATATTTTTTCCATTGGGTACATCCCTTCCCAAACGGCTATGGTTTATGTTTGCTAATTCATCACTAATCTTTTGTTCTTCTCTGTTTATCTTTTTATTGTAATCATTATATTTTTTCTTTTTTATTTTTTCATAAATTTTTCTTTCTCTTCTGTAGCTGAGAAAGGAATGCCTACTTTTCTCGTAAACCTCGCGGGCTTGCTTGATTACATTTTTCTGTGTGTCAATGAGGGATATCATGTCAGCTGCATAAACACCATAATCTGATAAGGCTCTTGTTTCAATCGAAACAGATATGGTTTTTTCAATTCCTTTACGCACCTTGTTTTTGGTTTGTTCCAATTGAACAAGATGGTTCTCCGCCCTGTCTTTTTCTATAACTGCCTGGGCAAGTTTTTGTTTTTCAATCTTTTCTCTGAGCTGTTTTATTCTCAAAGGAGTGCTCAATCTAAAATAAAATTTTTTCATGATTCTTCGTCCTTAAAGACTTTTTCCAATACATTCAAAGTTTGGATGTATTCCATTTTTTCTCCTATGTCCTGTTTTAAAAATTTTTCTATTCCATCAATATATTTTATAGACTCATCTATTCGAGGATTGTTTCCTTTTACATATGCACCAATATTTATGAGATCCTCAGCTTCTTTATAAACCGAAAGGATGTTTTTCACTTTACCCGCCAGTTTTTGGTGCTTCGAAGTAACAATATCGTTCATGAGTCTGCTTATGCTGGCCAATACATCTATAGCCGGATAATGATTTCTATTGGCAAGTTCCCTTGACAGCACTATATGACCATCTAGAATGCCACGTACGGCATCGGAAATAGGTTCATTCAAATCATCACCGTCCACCAGAACCGTATAAATTCCAGTTATAGAACCTTTTGCAGACGTCCCTGCCCTTTCCAAAAGTTTTGGTAGTATAGCAAAAACGGAAGGTGTATATCCGCGGGTTACCGGCGGTTCTCCTGCTGCCAAGCCGACTTCTCTTTGCGCCATAGCAAATCTGGTTACAGAGTCCATCATTAACATTACATTGGCTCCCTGATCCCTGAAGTACTCCGCTATGGCTGTCGCAGTAAAAGCAGCTCTGGTCCTTACTAAAGGCGGATTGTCAGAAGTGGCAACAACTATAACTGATCTTTTTATACCTTCTTCTCCCAAATCTTTTGTAATGAAGGTATTTAGCTCCCTCCCCCTTTCACCGACTAAAGCTATTACATTGATATCAGCTCTTGTATTTCTTGCAATCATGCCTAAAAGTGTACTTTTACCAACACCACTACCGGAAAATATGCCAAGTCTTTGCCCCACTCCGCAGGTCAACAATGCATCGATGGCTCGTATCCCAAGAGGAAGAGGCTGCTGAATTATGGGGCGTTCTATAGGATTAGGAGGATTGTTAAAAACAGGATAACTTGTCTTTGTTTTCAATGGCCCTTTATCGTCAATAGGATTTCCCAGACCATCCAATACCCTACCTAATAGCTCGGTGCCTACTGGGGTTGTCATTTTTTTTCCGCTGGCTTCAACATCCCAACCGGGACCCAAATCTTCCATATCACCCAATGGCATCAAAATTACGATTTTATCACGGAAACCTACTACTTCAGCAAATATTATCTTTGGATTTTTAGAAGATTTTATTACGCAAATCTCACCCAACTCCACAGGGGGACCCTCGGATTCAATTGTGAGCCCAACGATTTTTGATATTTTGCCCTTTGGCTTTATAGTCACTATATCATCCAAGAGAGAATAAACATACTCAAACTTGCTTTTATTCATCATCAATTACTTCCAGTTTCCTTAGTGTTAATGCAATATTCTTTATCTGTGTGCGGATTCCAGCATCAATCTCAAAATGTGGCCCCTCTATGATACAATCGCCGGGATAGAGGAAAGGATCTTTTATCAAAGTAATTTTTTGTGTTCCATTTCCCAATTCCAAAATTAAAGGGTTTACTCTCTCAAAATCGGCTTCTGAAACTCTGATTAAGATATCCTTTTCTTCACCCGCTTTTTCCATACTTTTTCTAATTAAACCTAAGAAGTAGTTGCCATCATCTTGTACAGCTTTGCATAATATTTTTTCTGCAATGGTAAGTGATAACTTCAAGCACTCTTTTTCAAGATGTTTTTTAAAAACAATATTCTGTTTTTTGATCTCTTGTCTGGTTTTGTTTAGCTCTCTTATGTATTCATTCCAAACCACTTCTTGTTGTTTAGTAGCCTCTTCTACACCGCTTTTATATCCTTTATCAAAAGCTTCTTTCTCTATCTTTTGCTTTTCTGCTTGGGCTTTTGAAATGAGCTGTGCAGCCTCATCTTTTGATTTTTCGATGATTTCTCGAGTTTTGACTAAAGCCTCCTCCAATAACTGCTTGGCCTCATCTTCGTAAAATCTACGACGAGTAAGCTCTACTTTATTTAAAAGTTTTTCATTATTTTTCTTAATTGTCAAGGGAGATTCTTTAAGCAGCAAAGGATTGTCCCTCTCAAAAACAACGCGTTTAAGAACTTTAGACAATGATCTCATCACCTCCGCCCCGGGAAATGATGATTTCGCCCGCATCTTCCAATTTCCTAATTGTATTCACAATCTTCTGCTGAGCCTCTTCCACATCTCTTAACCGGACAGGGCCCATGAACTCCATGTCCTCATTAACGATTTCAGCCTGCCTCTTTGACATATTCTCATATATTCTTTTCTTTACTTCCTCACTGGCTCCTTTTAAAGCCAATGTCAGATCTTGATTGTCCACTTCTCGAAGTGTGCGCTGTACAGAGCGATTATCTAAAGTGAGAATATCTTCGAATACAAACATACGACGCCGAATCTCCTCGGCCAGATCAGGATTGTCAACTTCTAAAGCTTCAATGATGTTTTTTTCTGTACCCCTGTCGACATTATTTAATATGTTTACAACAGCCTGAATTCCTCCCACATTCGCATAATCCTCAGTAACCACTGAAGCCATTTGTCGCTCCAATACTTTTTCCACTTCCATGATTACTTCCGGTGAAGTCCTGTCCATAGTTGCCACACGTCGGGCAATATCCACCTGTTTCTCCGGTGGCAATGATGACAGCAGAGAAGCCGATTGTTCGGGGTTCAGGTACGTCATGATAAGAGCTATTGTTTGAGAGTTTTCATTCTGTAAAAAATTCATCAGTTGAGAAGGATCCGCTTTTCTAATAAAATCGAAGGGTCTTACTTGTAGCGATGAAGTAAGACGATTGATAATCTCCAGAGCTTTTTGAGTCCCCAAGGCTTTCTCCAATATCTCTTTTGCGTAATCTATTCCTCCTTCGGTTATAAAGTTTTGAGCGATCAACATCTGATAAAACTCTTCTAGAATCTCATTTTTTTCCTCATTGGACACTTTGCTTAGATTAGCTATTTCAAGTGTTAACTGTTCTATATCTTCTTCTCTTAAAAAACGATAAATATTTGCAGCTATTTCGGGGCCTAATGATACAATTAAAATAGCCGCTTTTTGCTTACCGGTCAACTTTGTTCGTGTCATTGAACACACCTCTAATCTTCCATAAGCCAAGTTTTTATTACTTTAGCAACATCCTCGGGTTTTCGACGCGCATATTTTTCTATTTTATTATAGATACCATTACCCTTGGCTTCCAATGTCCCGTCCCCTATTTGAGTAGCCGCTGCTTGTTGCATTGCCAGCATTTCCTCTGAAAGTCTCTCTTCTTCAAGTGCTATCTTTCTTCGGTTTATAATCATTCTGATAAAGATAAAAGCCGATAGAACTACTAAGGCAATTCCGATAATCTTAAAGTTTCTTAGGCGTTCTTTTTCTTTTTGCTGACGGGCGATTTCGTCTGCAAAAAACTTAGCCATGTCGTTCTTAAATTCCATACCTTCTATGGAAATCTGATCTCTTTCGGGATCATACCCTATAGCGTTACCTACCACAAGGGCAATTGATTCCTTTTCATTGTCATTTAGTTCGCGATTTACAACTACAGAAACTGTAAGCTTATTAACAGCACCCGGTGCTACTGTAAGATTTTCATGAGTTTCATTTATATCATAGTTTTTTATGACTTCTGACCTTTGCTGCTCTGAGTCACCGGTCTGAATTTGGGCATACTCTGGTATATTTGAATCCACTCCCGGGGCTCCTCCGGGAATGGCACCCGTTCCGCTAAAATGTTCTTTCAGCTCCTGAATACTTCTGACTATTCCTTCACCTGTTTCTTCATTAATAGGAGCAAATAATTTGCTCTGCACGGTTTTTTTGTCAAAATTAAGCTGTGCATTAACCCTAACTGCTATATTGCCTGGCCCGAATATTTGTTCTAACAAAGACTGAACATTGGCTTGAAGTTGATTCTGAAAATTGTTCTGAATAACCAATTGATTGTTTATTAATTCTTGAGTACCATCCTCCTGTGAAAGGGGAATATTTGAAAGAGTCCTCCCGTATTGATCAACTACTGTTACATTTTCGGGTTTCATATTCTTTACGGAATAAGTAATAAGGTTAATTATTCCCATTACTTCTTCTTTTGTCATCTCAAAGCCCGATTTGATTTCTAAAAAAACGGCAGCTGAAGGTTCGTGATTTGAATCGGGTTCTATGAACAAAGTTTTTTCCTGCTGGACAATATAAATTCTAGCCGATTCTACAGCCTCCATCTTTTCAATAGCTTTAGTCAATTCTCCCTGTAGTGCCTGATTATATTGTATTTGTCTTTCCCAGTCAGTAGTACCAAGGCGTGTTTTATTAAATATTTCATCAAAGCCCATGGAACCACCTTTGGGTAACCCTTCTTGAGCTAAGCTCAACCTGATCTTGTATTTTTGCTCAGGATCTACCAATATGGTTTTTCCTCCATCTTCAAGCCTATGTGGTATTTTATCATCATCAAGCTTCTTGACTATTTCTCCTGCGTCTTTTATGTCAAGATTAGAGTAAAGCGGTATATACTTTGGCCTGTTTATAAGATAAAGCATTACACTTAGCACTGAAACAGCAGCAATAGCAGAAACAATGATCTTTATTTTTTGTGTCCTATTTCTACTTTGCCAAAATTCAATAGCTTGCTGCTTTAATTTTTGAAAATAATTCATTGTTTACACCTTGCCTGCTATATCTGCATTCTCATAATTTCTTGATATGCTTCCATAGCTTTATTTCGTATTTGTAGGGTAAGCTCCAGTGAAATCCTGGCCTTTTCACCGGCTATAATAACATTATGTAAATCAATCTCATCACTAAATATCTGTCGGTTAAGCTGAGATTCGTATTCCTTTTGATGTATCTTTACCGATTCTAATGCATCTTTGAATATTTGGCCAAAAGATTTTTTCCCTTGAGCTTTTAATGCACCAAAGTTGTTTGATATTGTTTTATTATCAAGTTCTATCTTCAAAGGTTCATCCCCTTTCAAGCTTGTTTATATCTTGCTTATTTCGAGGGCCTTGCTCATCATACTTTTTGCTGAATTGATAGCCGTTATATTAGCTTCATAACTTCTAGTGGCAGATACCATGTCTACCATTTCAGTAACAATATTTACATTGGGAAGCATGACATACCCAGTCGCATTAGCATCGGGATGAGTCGGGTCATATAAAACCTTAAAAGGGGCAGTGTCTTTTTCTATTGCCACTGCTTTCACACCAGCAGATTTCTTGGTATTAAGATAATTTTTAAAATTTTTGCTCATTGTGCGTTCTTGGAAAATAACCCTTTCTCTCTGAAAAGGACCTCCTTCTTTGGTTCGGGTGGTACTTACGTTAGCAATATTATTTGAAATTACATCAAGTCTAAGCCTCTGAGCAGTCAAACCTGAAGCGCTGACATCCATTGAATTAAAAAAACCCATGGACCTATTTCCTCCCTTCATTAATAGCCGTTTGAAGCATTTTAAATTTATTTTGTATTTGATCCGACACAATATTGTATGAAAAAGTGTTTTTTAACATATCTACCATTTCTTTGTCGACGTCCACATTGTTTTCATCGTTTCTAAAAATGTGATCTTGTTGATGATATATTTTAGGTTTAATATCAATTAATTGCTTTTTTGCTTTAATATGTTTATCATTAGTAATGGTAAGCGGAATACTACGATCGTTTAAGCTATTTCTCAATACATCCTCGAAAGATATGTCGGACCTTTTATAGCCGGGTGTATCAACATTAGCCAGATTATTAGAAAGAAGTTCATGTCTCTTTAGTTTAACATCCAATAATTTCCCCATCAAATCTATATTGCCAAACAAGTCCATCAGCTTTGCCACCTTTTTTCTATTTTATTTAAAGTCTCGAAAATAATTTTTATTCTCAAATGACCTTCTTATAAAATACAATTTTACTGTAAAAAGTTAATCTTGTCTTGAAAATATCTACATTATGAAATTATAAAATGAAGGCTTTGATAGTAGAATCAAATATTTATAAAATAACGGACTTTATATATTTTGGTTATTATGGAATTTATTGTTTATGCATAATTATATAATTAGACAAAAGTCGGCAAAATCCTTCTTTTGACAGCCTAATTAATAGGTATATTTTTCTATATTTTTTTGCTTTTATCTTTTGTGCTTTTATGTACAAGTAAATTAGGATTTTGCTATATTTTACCTAATATATTAGACATAAATCTACAAAATCCTGCCTAATAAAGCTAAAAAACTCTCTATTGAGATAATTTAATTTTGCAAAAAGTTTTGCGTTAGCCTAAATCTTCAACTCAGTAGCATCAAAGCCATTGACACGACTGGTAATTATAAGTATTAAAAAAAAGCAGCTACGCTGCTTTTTTAATACTTAGGAAAGTTGGAACTTCCTAGGGAAACTTTCCTGTTCGTCAATTTAATAAATCTTCATATACTATGCTCTTACTTTTTTTAGTTCTTCTAAAAGTTTATCATTTAAGATCTTTATGTAAGTACCTTTCATTCCAAGAGAACGAGATTCGATGACTCCTGCACTTTCAAATTTTCTTAAAGCGTTTACTATTACTGATCTTGTAATTCCAACCCTATCAGCTATTTTACTGGCCACCAACAGCCCCTCATTACCGTCTAATTCTTCAAAAATATGCTCAACCGCTTCTAATTCAGAAAAAGACAAGGTGCCGATGGCTAACTGAACTACTGCTTTCTTCCTGGCTTCTTCTTCTATTTCATCGCTCTTTGATCTCAGGATTTCCATTCCTACTACAGTTGCACTGTATTCCGCCAATACCAAGTCTTCTTCTGTAAACTCATTTTTAAATCTGGCCAGTACCAGTGTACCAAGCCTTTCTCCACCACCATTGATAGGAACGATTGTTGTAAGTTTATCAGGGCAATCACCTTCTGCTTCGTTGAGAAATACACATTCCGGAGAATCTTTAGTAATGTTTGGTTTTGTTTCATGAATGTCCAGCAATTTGTCATTAAAATCTTTTGGAAACATTCTTTCTTCCAGGACCTCATCCACTACAGCATCACATTCATAGTCATCTAATAGATGGTATCCCAATACTTTACCCTTACGGCTCGCTACATATGCATTGGATGATAATACTTCACCTAGAGTTTTACATACATCGTTAAAGTCGACAGGATATCCCGCTGACCTTTGCAAGAATTTATTGATCCTCCTAGTTTTTTCTAATAAGCTTCCACTCATTTGAATTCCTCCTAATACTTTTTATAAATTTTAATTATGCACCGGAAATTATAAATTTTTCTTGATTTACTCTTTCCTTTTGCAAGATTTGTTAGCCATTTTATAAAATATACATGCTAAGATCTTTGTCTCTGACAATATCTTTTAGCCTTTGATTGACATAATCTCTGTCAATTGTTATTTGTTTCTGCAATGATTCAGGTGCAGTGAAGGAAATATCTTCGAGCAACCTTTCCATTACGGTGTGGAGCCGTCTTGCTCCTATATTTTCCGATTGTTGATTGACATATACTGCCACTTTTACTATTTCATCAATAGCATCTTCGGAAAAACGGATTTTTATACCTTCTATTTCAATTAAAGCAGTATATTGCTTAATTAGTGAATTTTTAGGTTCTGTTAAAATCTTTCTTAAATCTTGTTCCGTTAAACTTTTCAGCTCAACTCGAATTGGGAAACGTCCTTGCAACTCAGGTATTAAATCTGAGGGCTTTGAAACATGAAAAGCTCCGGCTGCTATAAATAATATATGATCAGTTTTTACAGGACCATACTTTGTAACAACTGTAGACCCTTCTACAATCGGCAATATATCCCTTTGGACACCTTCTCTGGAAACATCCGGACCATAGGATTCTTTGCCAGCGATTTTATCTATTTCATCTATAAAAATAATGCCGGAGTTTTCAGCTTTTTGAATTGATTCATTTATCACTTCATCTATATCTATCAATCTTTGTGCTTCTTCCTGGGCCAGTATTCGGCGTGCATTATCAATAGTAACCCTGCGCTTTTTTTTTCGTTTTGGGAATAGGTTTCCAAACATATCTTGAAAATTAATTCCCATTTCTTCCATACCCGAGGCGGTAAAAACTTCGAGCATAGGAGGCGAATTATCTTCAACTTCAATTTCAACTATTTCTCTATCTAAACTGCCATCCTTTACTTTTTTTAATATTTCTCTCTGTTTTTCCCTTGCAATGTTTACTTTTTCATTAAAAATCTCTTCATCATTACTGTCATTGTATTTAGAACCACCGAATATCGCTTCGAAAGGGTTTATAGAAGTCGTTTTTTTAGAAATCGGATATAATATCTCGGCAATTCTTTGATTTGCAAGTTCTTTAGCTTTATCTTTAACAGCTTCCATTTTTTCAGACTTGACTATTCGTATGGATGTCTCTACTAAATCCCTCACCATGGAATCTACATCTCTTCCGACATAGCCTACTTCAGTGAATTTTGTTGCTTCCACTTTTACAAAGGGAGCTTTTACAAGTTTAGCAAGGCGTCTGGCTATTTCCGTCTTGCCCACCCCTGTAGGACCTATCATCAAAATATTTTTTGGGATCACTTCCTCTTTTATCTCAGCTGGCAGCTTTTGCCTCCGATATCTATTTCTGAGAGCTACAGCAACTGATTTTTTTGCGTCATCTTGCCCTATAATATATTTATCCAGCTCTGCTACAATTTTTCTTGGTGTTAATTTTTCCACAACCATCACCTCACTACAGAGATTCAACTGAAATGTAATTATTGGTGTAAATACATATTTCGGATGCTATTTTTAAAGATTCCTCCACTAGTTTTTCTGCGGATAAATTCGAATAACGGCTGAGTGCTCTGGCTGCTGCAAGAGCATAAGACCCTCCTGAGCCTATCGCCGCTATACCATCATCCGGTTCGATGACTTCACCGTTACCCGAAATAATCAATATATGTTCTTTATCTGCTGTAATCAGCAGTGCCTCTAATTTGCGTAGCATTTTATCGGTGCGCCATTCCTTGGCAAGTTCCACTGCAGCCTTTACAAGATTGCCATGCGCCTCTTGCAGTTTTCCTTCAAATTTTTCAAAAAGTGTGATCGCATCGGCTACCGACCCTGCAAAACCTGCCAGAACACTGCCATTATAAATTTTTCTTATTTTTTTTGCATGGTGCTTCATTATAATATTTTGGCCAAAGGTTACCTGGCCATCACCGGCAATAGCTGCTCCTTTTTCATTTACCACCGCCAATATTGTTGTAGCCGAAAACATATTAAATCCCCTTTCTTCTTTTTATTTAACTTTATTGTGGGGAAAAGTTCTATCATATACTTCCTTTAATCTTTCTTTTGTCACATGTGTATATATTTGTGTTGTAGATAAACTCGAATGTCCCAACAATTCCTGAACAGTTTTTAGATCTGCACCATTGTTGAGCATATGAGTGGCAAAAGAGTGCCTTAATGTGTGTGGACTAATCTGGTTATTAAGTGCTGCAATTTTAACGTATTTTTCTATAATTCTTCTGATGCTTCGATCTGAAATTGCTGTTCCATTTTTATTCAGGAACAAACTATCACAGTCAATATCCTTTATTAAAAAAGGTCTGCTTTTTTTAAAATATTCCTCCAAACACTCGGCAGCCTTTTGCCCAAAAAAAACAACTCTTTCTTTTGACCCTTTACCAAAAACAATAATGTAATTGGGACCAAAATTAATATCATTGGTTTTCAGTAAAGTAAGTTCCCCCACTCTCATTCCAGTAGCATACAGAAGTTCCATAATTGCACGATCTCTAATGCCCAATACATCATTTTTGGGTGCTGATAGAAGTGCTTCAATCTCCATCGGATATAAAAAGAGTGGAAGTTTTTTTGACGTTTTGGGTGCATTGACCGACTTGGCTACATTTTCTTGAACCCATCCTTCAATTGCAAGATACTTATAAAAACTTCTCAGTGTGGACAATTTTCTTGCTACGGTTCTCTTTGAAACTTCCCTGTCACGAAGATGTGCTAAAAAACCCCTAATATGTAAGTGATTGATGTTAATCAAGATAGGTTCAGATAGTTTTTTTTGTTTTAAATATTCGAGAAACTGAGAAAGGTCTCCTGCATAGGCTTTAATTGTATTTTGCGATTGATTTTTTATAGCCCTTTGGTAATTAATAAAGCTATCTATTAATGTTTCATCCATAAATATCAAACCTCTCAGTTAACATTTAATATACTACCATAACATTTTGATTAATGCAAGATTAAATTCTAAATTATTTATATATTTTTTTGTTATTTTTTTTTGAAAAAATTTCCTCATGTTTCGACAAAGTTCTTAATTAACCCTTTAACTCAAGAGGCTTTTTCTTTGTTTTTTAGCTGTGGTCATTTCTGAATTTTATTTTGATTTATAACCACACTCCTTATTGGTGCAAATCTCATATTCTCCGCTTTTTCGGTTCTTCGTCACCATTAAACCCCCACACTTGGGGCATGGTTTGTCAATCGGTTTGTTCCATGAAACAAATTTACAATCGGGATAATTTAAGCAACCGTAAAAGGTTCTTCCTCGCTTTGACTTTCTTACTACTAAACTGCCACCACATTGAGGACAGTTCACTCCAATTTTGATTATAACTGGTTTAGTATTTTTGCATTCTGGAAAACCGGGGCACGCCAGGAATTTACCATACCGGCCTCGCTTTACAACCATATTTCTACCACAAAATTCACATTTTTCGTCGCTCACTTCTTCCTGGATTTTGATTTTTTCTAATTCTTTTTCAGCTATTTTTAGCTTTTCATCAAAAGCTGTATAAAATGAGTTAAGTACTTCTTGGCGTTCTTGATGACCTGACTCAATTTTATCCAGTTGTTCTTCCATTTCAGCGGTAAAATCTATATCTACTATATCACTAAAAAACTCCTGTAAAATCTGTACCACAATTTCCCCAAGTTCCGTTGATTTAAAGCGCTTTTTTTCCTTTTCCACATACCCACGCTTTTGTATAACATCAATTGTAGGAGCATAGGTGCTCGGTCTGCCTATGCCTTTTTCTTCAAGAACTTTTACAAGCATGGCTTCCGTATATCTCGCTGGGGGCTTGGTAAAATGTTGTTCGGGTAGCAATTTTAATAATTTTAATATCTGACCTTCTTTTAGCTCCGGAAGCTGGTTCTCATCTTTTTCCGATTCTTCATCAGACCCTTCTGTATAAAGCACAATAAAACCGGGAAATTTGACGGTTGAACCTGAAACTCTAAAGATATATTCACCTGCCTGAATGCTAATAGATACGGTATCATATACGGCAGGAGCCATTTGGCTGCTAATAAATCTTTCCCAAATGAGTTTATATAATTTATATTGATCTTTTGTAAGAGAGCCTTCTAGTTTTTCAGGTGCCCGAAGTACTGATGTAGGTCTAATGCCCTCATGGGCATCCTGTACATTTTTTTTATTTTTCTGTGTAGTAAAACCGCTGCCTAAATATTCTTTGCCATAGTTACTTTCGATATACCTTGCTGCTTCCTTCTGAGCTTGTTCCGATACTCTCGTAGAGTCAGTTCTCATATAAGTAATCAGTCCTACCGTACCTTCTGCTTTAATATCCAAACCTTCATATAACTGTTGGGCAACCACCATAGTTTTTTTAGCCGTAAAACCTAATTTTCGGGCAGCTTCCTGCTGCATACTGCTAGTAATAAAGGTAGGAGAAGGTGTCCTCTTTCTCTCGCTTTTTTTTACCTCAATAACTTTAAATGTCTCCTGCTTTATTTCTGCCAAAATTACATTTGCCTGTTTTTCATTATCTATATCAATCTTAGTATTGTTTTTTGAATGAAGCCGTGCCCTTATTTTAGTATTATCATCTTTTAAATCTGCATCAATGGTCCAATATTCTGTTGGAACAAATTCGTTTATTTCTTTTTCCCTTTCACAAATTATTCTAACGGCAACTGATTGTACCCTACCTGCGCTAAGACCTCGTTTTACTTTTTTCCATAATATGGGACTTATCTTATATCCTACTAACCTGTCTAATATTCTTCTTGCCTGTTGTGCTTCTACTAAATCCATATTTATGGTTCTTGGATGTTTGATGGATTCTAAAACAGCTTTTTTTGTAATCTCATGAAATTCTATCCGACATGGTTTTTCCTCGGATACACCCAGAGCATTAGCCAAATGCCATGAAATAGCTTCACCTTCCCTGTCCGGGTCAGTGGCTAACAGTATTTTTTCAGCTTTTGCTGCCTCTTTTTTTAATTTGTTTAATAACGGACCTTTTCCCCGTATAGTAATGTATTTAGGTGTAAAACCGGATTCTACATCTATACCCAGTTGACTCTTCGGTAAATCTTTTATATGACCCATCGAAGCTTCAATCTTGTAATTTTTACCTAAATATTTGCTTAAGGTTTTTGCTTTTGCCGGGGATTCGACAATAATCAAAGACTTAGCCATTTAAAATCACCTTTTTACACTTTTTAACTGTAATATTATAATCAACTTTCAGGTTAAAAGTCAATTCCTAACAAAATAGCCTCCTGAAAGGGCCAAAATTAAACCTTTAAGTTCAAGACAAGTTAAGATTGCATTTAATTCCTGAGAATCTTTTTGAGTTTTGCTTATGAGCTGTTCAATCTGAACTGGATGGTAATCTATTAACTCAAAAACAGTCTTTTCAGGTACACTTAGATTTTGTAAATTAATATTGCCTTTCATGTACTTATTATTAGATCTCACTAAATATAGTTCGCCTAATATATCATCAATGTTTTCTACTAATTTTGCTCCCTGTTTGATTAATTTATGAGTCCCTCGACTGTAAGGACTGAAAATACTACCAGGAATCGCAAAGACTTCCCTGCCCTGTTCCAATGAAAAATCAGCCGTTATTAGTGAGCCGCTTCTTTCAGCAGCTTCTATTATAAGTGTACCTAATGATAGTCCACTGATAATGCGATTCCTTGCAGGAAAATTTGCGGCCAGAGGTGGCGTACCCAGTGGGAAGCTTGAAATCACACACCCACATTCAAGTATTTTTTTCATTAATTTTTCGTTCTCTGGTGGATATACACTATCCATCCCACAGCCGAAAACCGCCGTTGTTGGGCCTCCAGCATCAATAGCCCCTTTATGGGCATACGAATCGATACCACGTGCCATACCACTAACTATATTTATATTCATTGAAGCCAATTCTTTTGCAAACCTCACGGCTACATTCCTACCATATGTGGATGCCTTTCTGGCCCCCACTATAGCTATGGATTTGCTGTTCAGTGGAGATTCATCTCCCTTTACATAAATGACTGGAGGTGGATCATAAATTTGTTTTAATTGCTCCGGGTAATCTTTATCTTGTAATGTTATTATCTTTATTCCCAGTTTTTTTGCTTTTTCGATTTCTCTACTCGGGTCAATCTTTCCTCTGTATTCTATAATTTTATCAGTTATTATTTTCCCAATTCCGGGAACCTCATAAAAATCTTTGGGTTTGGCTCTTAAAAATTCAGAGTAGCTTTTAAATTTTTCGGCTAAACTTTGTATTTTTACGGAGCCAAGTTTGGGAATTAAGTTTAACGCAATTAAAAGATCATTATCTTTCATAACTACCCCCGTGATTAATATTCTATTCCTTGTTGAGCAGCAACTCCCTGATTATAATGATGCTTTATCTCCTTGACTTCACTTATCATATCGGCCTTTTGTAAAATATTTTCCGATGCATATCTGCCTGTTAAAACCAGTGTTGTAAAACTCGGTTTTGATGCTATCAAGTCAAGAACATCCTGCTCAGCTAATAATCCATAATCCACCGCTACATTCACCTCATCAAGAATAATTAAATCATACTCCTCTGATAATATAACATCCTTTGCCAAATTCAAACCTTCTTGGGCCAGTTTTAAATCTTGTGAACTGGGATGTCCCCTCTTAATAAAGGCATCCAGGCCTTTTTGAACTAATTCGACATTTGGTAGATACTGTCTTATGGCTTTAACTTCTCCGTATTTTTCATCGCCCTTCATAAACTGTATGATGTAAACCTTTTCCCCATGACCTGCAGCACGCAAAGCCAGCCCTAAAGATGCCGTTGTTTTACCTTTGCCGTTTCCGGTGTATACTAAAACCAATCCTTTTTTATTTTGCATGGGATTATCCTCCTATTTCTGCTTTTTAGTATATCCCTAAGATTTTAGTAATACTTATCAACATTTCTATATTGCAGTGCTTCGGCCAGATGATACTCCTTGATGGAATGCTTGTTATCTAAATCCGCAATGGTTCTAGCCACCTTTAATATTTTATTATGAGCCCTTGCACTTAACTTCATGCTGTGAAACGCTGCTTTCATAAGAAGCTTTCCGGATTTGTCCAATTTGCAATGCTTACTCATGAGTTTTGGAGTGAGTTGCGAGTTACAGTATATATCATGCACTTTATATCTTTCCAACTGCATCAGTCTTGCAGCTTCTACCCTTTTTTTTATAGTTGTTGAATCAGTAGTAGCAGGCCCTTGTAAATCTGAAAACTTGACCGGTGCTACTTCTAATTGCAAATCAATTCTGTCAATCAAGGGACCTGAAATTTTCGCAAGATATTTATGAATTTGGTGGGGTGAACAACTACATTCATGAAACGGGTCGCCATAGAACCCACACGGACATGGATTTAAAGCTGCAATCATCATGAATTTGGAAGGGTACGTTATTGTTGCATTTGCTCGAGCGATAGTTATTTCTTCATCCTCTAAGGGTTGGCGTAAAAGCTCCAGTATAGCTCGGGGAAATTCCGGAAGTTCATCTAGGAAAAGCACTCCATGATGTGCTAAAGTAATCTCACCCGGTTTAGGAATACGACCTCCTCCAACCATTCCTACAGCTGATATAGTGTGGTGTGGTGATCTAAAGGGCCTTTTCTTAACTAACCCCGAATGGTTAGAAAGTAAGCCTGCAATACTATAAATTTTTGTAAGTTCCAAGGACTCTTCAAAAGTCATTGACGGAAGTATTGTTGGAATGCGCCTTGCTATCATAGTTTTACCCGAACCGGGAGAACCAATCATGATCACATTGTGATGCCCCGCAGCAGCTATTTCAAGGCATCTCTTTAAATTTTCCTGGCCTTTTACTTCAGAAAAATCTCCATCAAATATTACATCTTGCTTTTTGCAAGACGGATATTTCTTTTCACTTATTTTATATTCCCCGTTAAAATAGGCCACAGCCTGACTCAATGACTTTACACCTATAACTTCTACCCCTTTTATAACCGCAGCTTCTTCCGCATTTTCCCAAGGGACTACCACACCTTTCAATCCTTTTTCTTTAATTTCAATCGCCATAGGTAGGACACCGTTTACGGGCCTTACCCTTCCATCTAAAGAAAGCTCTCCTATCACTGCATATCCGCTTAGTGCTTCAGCTGGCAGCTGTTTTGTAGCAGCTAATATTCCCAAGGCAATAGGCAAGTCAAAATGAGGTCCTTCCTTTTTTATATCTGCCGGTGCAAGATTTAGGGTAATTCTTTTTATTGGAAAAGTGTATTTTTGGTTCTTAATTGCTGCTCTGACTCGCTCTCGGGATTCTCTGACGGCTACATCAGGAAGGCCCACGATATCAAAAACTGGTAACCCGTTGGAAATATCAACTTCTACTTCAACTAAAAAACTTTCCAGTCCGTAAATTGAGCAGCTTTTTACTTGGGCTAGCACCAAATCACCCCTTAAAAGGCATTTTCAACATGTTCTATTTTGGCCACATGCTCGTTTCTTATCAGTATATCTATCACATCAAATCTGATATTGGAAAAAATAGGAGTATTCTTTTTAAGATAGTATAATGCAACTTTTTTTATTTTTTGTTGTTTACGGTAGTTTACCGCTTCCATGCCTTTTCCATATTTTATAGACCTCCTGGTTTTAACTTCGACGAAAACGATATTTTTTTTATCCTTTGCTACAATGTCGATTTCCCCGTAACGGCAATAAAAATTCATCTGGAGTATATCATAATTTTTACTTTTCAAGTATTCAGCCGCATGATTTTCCCCTATTGCACCGATTTGTCTATTATTCACCTTTACATCTTGCACCCCTTTACAGAAAAGCTTTTACGATGAATCGGACATATACCGTGCTTTTTTATTGAGTTAATATGTTGTTTGGTACCGTATCCTTTATTCTTAAAAAATCCATACTCGGGATATGCCAAGTCATATTCTTGCATTATCCTATCTCTTTCCACTTTGGCTACTATAGAAGCGGCGGCTATACATGCACAAATGTTATCTCCATGTATTATTGGTTCCTGAGGTATTGTAATGCCCGGTATTCTCAAAGCATCCACCAAAATATAGTCAGGTTTGACAGAAAGTTTTTCCACTGCATTTTTCATAGCCATTAAAGTTGAATTTAATATATTGTAATTATCTATGTATTGAGCATTAATCACGTCATAGGCATAAGCAATGGCGTTTTTCTTTATATCTTCGTAAACTTTTTTTCTTTTCTTTTCACTTATTTTTTTAGAATCCTTCAAATCTATTATTTGTGTATCTAGAGCCAGAATAACAGCAGCTGCAACTACCGGCCCAGCCAAAGGACCACGACCTGCCTCATCCACTCCGGCGACCAATGTATAACCTTTTTGTTTTAGTTTTCTTTCCACATCATATAACTTTAATATCCGGGCTTGTTCTTGTTTAATATCCATAAAAACGTTCCCCCCTCAGACAATATCTTGATTCGATATTTTATCCCAAAATCCTCCTTTTTCTTCTGGCTTTTCTAAAGATACTCCCCCTAATACTCCCTGCCTGAATTCATGTATAAGAGTTTTTGCACTTCTATCGATATTTAAATTTCCGCCCGCAGCCAAAAAACCGCGATGTTGCGCTATTTTTTCTAAAATTCCCATGGGAGACATATCGGGATCGACATTGTACCTGGCCTTAAGACTATGAGGATATTTTACCGATAAATATTTCAGAAGAGCTACTGAAAGTTGTTCAAAATTTAACAGTTCTGGTTTGATTGAACCTAAAATTGCTAATTTGATTCCTACAGCCCTATCCTCAAACTTAGGCCATAAAATTCCCGGTGTATCCAACAATTCTAAAATACTATCCACTTTCAGCCACATCTTGCTTCGTGTTATACCAGGCGTATCGGCAGTCCTGACACTTTTTCTGCCTGCCATTTGATTAATTAAAGAAGATTTCCCCACGTTGGGCACACCGATAACCATACATCTTATTGGACTTATCATTGTTTTTTTATTCGCACTCCGAATTAAATTATAAAGTTTTTTAAAACCGGATTTTCGTAAAGTATCAACAGCTATGACTCTAACACCCTGTTTTTTAAAATATTTTATCCATAAATCAGTAATTTTTTTATCTGCTAAATCGGCTTTGTTTAGCACCATAACAATATCCCTATTGCCTGTCAAATTATTAATATCAGGAATATGTGTACTCAGTGGAGCCCGAGCATCGGTTAACTCCAATACAATATCAACTAACTTCATGTTTTCTCTAATTACATTTTTTGTTTTCACCATATGGCCGGGATACCATTGTATATCCATAACGACCACCTCCGGGAAATGATAAAGGGACTGTTTGTCAGTCCCTCTCCTTTATTCTGGCAGCTTTCCCTCTCAATTTTCTCATGTAATAAAGCTTTGCCCGACGCACTTTGCCTTTCTTTACAACCTCTATTCTATCGATGCGGGGTGAATTCAAAGGGAAAATCCTTTCCACGCCTACGCCATAGGATATTTTACGTACTGTAAAAGTTTCCCTTAAACCACCGCCTTTTCTGGCAATAACAGTTCCTTCAAAAATCTGTATCCGTTCCCGGCTACCTTCAACAACCTTGGTATAGACATTTACGGTATCTCCCGGTCTAAAGTCAGGGATATCGTTTTTTATTTGTTCCTGTTCTACCGATTTGAGTAAATCCATCTGCCTTCCCTCCTTCTACATTTATATAAGTATTCCGTAATATTCGCTGAGACAAAACCTATTATAACATAAAGGCTTTTTGTTGACAATCAACAAGATTATAAGATTATTGTAAGGGCTGTGCACATTCAAAGCTGTATTACTCTGCAAAGTAGCCTTTTTTACTTGTGTCTGTTTTGCCTGCTATAATTTTTTCTCTTTGTCTTTGCTTGTTAACTCTAATTTTTTCAATAAATCGGGTCTTTTTTCACGGGTTCTTTTTAAGGCTTCTTTTTGCCTATAAAGCTTAATTTCTTTATGATTACCGGAAAGCAGCACATCTGGAACTTTGAGACCTCTATAAATTTTCGGTCTGGTATAATGTGGATATTCCAAAAGCCCATCACAAAAAGACTCATTTTCGTGTGACTCACTACTACCTAAAACACCTGGAATAAACCTGACCATTGCATCCACAATGGCGAGAGCGGGGACTTCTCCCCCTGTCAAAATAAAATCACCTATGGATATTTCATCAGTCACTATTGTTTTAACTCTTTCATCTATGCCCTCATAATGCCCGCAAATAAAAACAAGATTTTGTTCCTTGGATAAATTACGAGCTAAAGCTTGATTGAAAATTTCACCTTGTGGAGATAGCAGTATTATTCTACGATTCGTTGTGTTTATTTTTTTATCTACATAATCTACTGCTTCGAAAATTGGTTCCGGTTTCATAACCATTCCACATCCGCCACCATAGGGATAGTCATCTACCTTTTTATGTTTGTCATGAGCAAAATCTCTTATATTAATTAGCTCGATGCTAATTAAACCCTTATCACAAGCTCGTTTTATAATACTGACACCGAACGGGCTTTCAAAAAACTCGGGGAATAATGTCAGAATATGAATATTTAGCATTACAGCATCCCCTCCAGCGGTCTGATCACCATGATGCCATTATCCAAATCTATCTTCTTGACCACTTGTTTGATTGCTGGGATTAGGATATCATTTGCGTTATTTGCCTCAACCACATATACATCGTTGGCCCCCGTTTTAAGTACATCCGTGACTGTTCCTATATATTCGTCATACTCATTAAAAACTCGAAGCCCTATAATGTCACATATAAAACAACGACCTTTCGGCAATCTTACGGCATATTTTCTTTGGATATTAATATAATGACCTTTTAAAGTTTCTGCCCCTTGCCTTGAATTAATACCTACAAGTTTCAAAACAGGGAAGTAATGTTTTAAAAACATGACTGATTCAACCTGGTAAGAAACAGCTTGACCGTCAAAGTAAATAAAAATTTCATGCAAAGTTTCAAATCTCTTTGGATTATCGGTTAGAGGTTCAACTTTGATTTGACCTCTAACACCCCATGCAGACAGTATTTTGCCTACCGTGAGATGTTTTTTCTCCTTCAAGGCTATTCTCCTTCTGATAATTCCTTTGCACTTTTTATTATGAAAAAGGGTTAGGTCTCCCCAACCCCCTAAACCTATATGATCTCAACAACAACCCTTTTGCCTTCCTTGGCGGCCGCTGCTTTAACTACGGTGCGGATTGCTTTGGCAATTCTACCTTGTTTACCTATAACCTTGCCCATATCTTCAGGATCCACTTTAAGTTCCAGAATGATGGATTGTTCACCTTCCACCTGATTCACGGAAACATTTTCAGGATGATCCACCAAGGCTTTCGCAATATATTCAACTAATTCTATCACAGATACTTCCTCCTTTAGTTTCCATAATGATCAATGATTTTATAGGGATTAGGCCTCATTTTCAGACAGTCGTTTCGCCTTATTTTTGTCAGCCAAGATCCCAAGATTTTTAAATAAGTATTTCACTGTATCAGTAGGTATAGCTCCTTTTTCAAGCCAATGGGCAGCTTTTTCTTCATTGATTTTTATTTCAATGGGATCTGTCAAAGGATTGTAATAGCCTATTTCTTCTATAAACCTACCATCTCTAGGCATACGGCTATCAGCTACGATAACTCTATAAAAAGGTTTTTTCTTGGCACCCATGCGCTTTAATCTTATCTTAACAGCCACTGCTTCACCTCCTTTTAAAAGCCAAAAAAGGGGAGCTTTTGCCTACCTTTTTTGCGGTTTTTATTGAATACTGTCAACTGTTTTATCATTTTTTTAGTTTGTGCATACTGCTTTAACAATCGGTTCACATCTTGAATAGCAGTTCCGCTGCCAGCTGCAATTCGCTTACGCCGACTGCCATTAATAATGGTAGGGTTGCTTCTTTCTTCCATGGTCATTGAATTAATAATGGCTTCTACTCGTGTAAGCCCTTTATCATCAAGTTCAACACCTTTAAGCTTTTGGGGTGTAAGCCCTGGTATCATATTTAATATTTGATCAAGAGAACCCATTTTCTTTACTTGTGATAATTGTTCCAAGAAATCATTTAAATCAAAGGATTGAGTTTTTAGTTTCTGTTCAAGTTCTTTGGCTTTTTTTAGATCAAAATCTTGAGAGGCTTTTTCTATAAGGGTTAAAACATCACCCATCCCAAGAATTCTTGAAGCCATTCTTTCAGGATGGAATATTTCTAAATCATCAAGTTTTTCTCCCATTCCCACATATTTTATAGGACAACCGGTAACTGCATTAACTGAAAGTGCCGCACCTCCACGACTATCACCGTCTAATTTTGTCAAGATTAGACCTGTAAGCTGTAGCCTGTTATTAAACTCTTTGGCTACATTAACTGCGTCCTGGCCGGTCATACTATCTACCACAAGTAATATTTCATTAGGACTCACAGTTTTACTGATGTTAGACAGTTCACTCATTAATTCATCATCTATGTGCAGGCGCCCTGCCGTGTCTATTATCACTGTATTATAATTATGTTTTCTTGCATATTCCAACGAGGCCCTGGATATATCAACCGGATCTTGTTGCCCCATGGTAAAAACCGGCAAATCCAATTTTTCTCCTACTACCTGAAGCTGTGTTATGGCTGCTGGACGATAAATATCGGCAGCTACTAAAATTGGCCTTTTGCCATCTTTTGATAGCAATTTTCCAAGCTTACCGGCGGTGGTGGTTTTCCCGGATCCTTGAAGGCCTACTAGCATAATAGTGGTAATATCTTGTGAAAAATTGAGCTTACTTTGTTTCGAACCCATCAGCAAAGTGAGCTCTTCATTAACAATTTTTATGACTTGTTGAGCTGGGGTCAGGCTTTCCATAACTTCCTGGCCTATTGCCCGTTCTGTAATCCGGGAGATTAAATTTTTTACAACCTTGAAGTTTACATCAGCTTCTAAAAGTGCAAGTCTGACTTGTTTCATGGCCTGCTTTACATCGGTCTCCGATAATTTACCTTTCCCTCGAAGCTTTTTAAAAATACTTCCCAATTTTTGAGTAAGCGATTCAAACGCCAAATTTATACACCACCTTCCTTATAGCAATGAAGAAATACGATTATAAACATCTGTATATTTCTGTTTGTAATCAAGAGCAAGGCCCTGTTCTAATTCCTCAAGAATTACAAGTATTTTTTGAATCTCTTTTTTTTGGCATGTATATTTTTTCACCATCCCGAGCTTTTCTTCAAAGTTTAATAATATATCTTGAGAACGGCGAAGGATGTCATAAACACCCTGTCGGGTTATACCGCTATTTTCAGCAATTTCACCCAGCGATAAGTCATTTAGGTAATACAATTCAAAAATATCTTTTTGTTTTTTCGTTAAAAAATCCCCATAATAATCAAATAAGAGATTGAGTTTTGTAATATTATCCACTTAATTCACCTGTAAAGTATTTATCCTTTACACCTGTTATTTTACATAAAGTTTCGTTGTTAGTCAACTGTTTTTAAATAAATTATTTCCTAAGCAAATATTGCATCCACAAAATCTTGGTGATTAAATTCCTGCAAGTCGTTTATTCCTTCGCCAATACCAATATACCATACAGGTATCCTAAGCTCGGACGCAATGGCTATTACAATTCCACCTTTTGCCGTCCCATCCAATTTTGTTAGGATGATTCCTGAAAAATCCACCGCTTCTTTAAACATCTTTGCCTGAATCAAGGCATTTTGTCCGGTGGTGGCGTCCAATACCATAAGACTGGTTACATTGGCCTGTGGGTATTCTTTTTGGCAAACCCTGTAGAGTTTTTTAAGTTCCTCCATTAAGTTCTTTTTCGTATGCAGCCGGCCTGCCGTATCACATATAATTAGATCGGCTTTTCGGGCTTTTCCTGCTTGTAATGCATCGAACAACACTGATGCAGGGTCCGCACCTTCTTTATGTTTTATTACGTCTACTCCCACTTGCTGACCCCATATTTCAAGTTGGTCAATAGCTGCCGCCCTAAAAGTGTCGGCAGCGGCCAATATGACTTTTTTGCCCTGGTTTTTATATATATTGGCCAATTTACCTATAGAGGTGGTTTTACCCACTCCATTGACTCCTACTACCAGCAATACGGTGGGAAAGTTCAATGAAATGTTTTCTTTTGGAAACAGACTTATAATCTCTTCTTTGAGAATTGCTTTCAGTTCTTCCGGGCTTTTTATCTTCCTTGAGCTATCCTTAAGCTTTTCTATAAGTTCCTGAGTCGTATAAACTCCAACATCCGCTGAAATCAACAGTTCTTCCAATTCTTCAAAGGTTTCTGCATCAATTTTTTTAGTAAATTTAAGCATATTATCAAATTTCTCATTGAAGCTCTCTCTCGTCTTACTTAAACCTTGTTTTAATCTATCAAAAATACCCATTGTGCTCACCTCATTTTTATTATACCATTTTTACAGCTAAAACTTTCGAAACTGCCGTATCCTCCATAGATATGCCATACAATGCATCAGCTACTTCCATGGTAAGTTTTCTATGTGTAATTATAATAAATTGAGTATGTTTTGACACTTTTTTAAGATACTTGGTAAAACGAACGATATTAACATCATCTAAAGTTGCCTCTATCTCATCAAGAACGCAAAAAGGTGTTGCTTTCGTATTCAAAATAGCAAAAAGCAAAGCAATAGCCGTTAATGCACTTTCTCCACCGGATAAAAGTGAAAGGCTTTGTAGCTTCTTGCCCGGTGGCTGGGCATTTATTTCCACTCCACATTCCAGTATACTGCCTTCACCTTCGATTATGAGTTGTGCTTTACCACCTTCAAAAAGTTCAGAGAATACTTTATTAAACTCATCGTTAACTTTCCTTATAGATGCTAGCAGCATTTTTTCCATAGTACCGACCATCTCTTCTATTAGACTATCAAGGTTGATCTTGCCCTTCATCAAATCATCTCGTTGTGATTTTAAGAAATCATGTCTGGCCTTTAAATTATCATAATCCTCTATAGCTTGCATGTTTATTGGACCAAGAGATTCTATTTCTTTCTTTAATAATGCTAAATCTTTTTTCATATCATCGATATTAGTAAATTGCTTTTTTATTTTCAAGGCTTGGGGAACAGTGAGGGAATATCTTTCATATATTTGATTTTTAATTTGGTTTAACTCTATGCCTGTAGTAGCTTCTTCAATATTACCTTCATGCAGTCTTGTTTTCGTTTGGTTATACTCTTTTTCAAGCTTGTTTAACTTTTCCTGAGCTCTATTTATACTGGACTTTATGGCCTCTTTTTGTTCTCTCGAAGATTCAACAACCTTTTGATATTCCTGTTCTGTATTCTTTAGTTTCTTTATATTCTCTTTATACTCGAAAACTTTTTCATCAATAACAACAATTTTATCATTGTTTTCTTTATCTTTTTGCTTGAGATTATTTCTTTCCTCTACATGAAACTTTATATTTTCTTCGATAGTTTGCAGGCTTTGCCTTATGCTTATTTCTTCCTGTTTGCAAGCTGCCAATTTTACTTTTAACTCGGTGATTTTTTCAGATACTTTATCTTTGATTTCGTTATTTTTATCCAACTGTTCCTGGAGGTGTTTTGCCCTACTCTGACTGGATATATTCTGGGTATCAATATTACCTATATCCGACTCGAGCAAAGAGATCTGAGATAGTATTTCCTGAGTTTCCGATTCAATGTACAGCTTTTCTTCATCCAACTGCTTTTTTCTATACAATCTTTCTTCTAAAATACTCTGCTTTTCTTGGAGTTGTTTTTTCAAAACTGCTATTTTAGATTCTACGCAATATAAACTGTCACTATTTTCTTCTAGCATACTTTGCTTAGTTTGGATTTCGTTTTTTAATTTTTGGTTGAACTGTTTTTTTTGATTTAACTGCATGTTTAATTCGTTAATTTTTCTTTCATATTCGATTAATTGTCGTTTTCTTGACAGCAAAAAATTCGACCTTTTTTTACTACCACCAGTAATAGAACCTCCAGGACTTAAAACTTCTCCCTGAATTGTAACAATTTTAAAGATAAAGTTGCACTGTTTTGCTATATCTATAGCATCATCTAAGGTATCTGATACGAGAACTCTTCCTAAAAGATATGCTAAAACCGCATAATATTTCTTATCAAATGTCACCAGATCAATCGCAGCCGATATGCAGCCTCGCATTGATAAAATCGTCGACTCGTGAGTATCTATGAGTCTTGGTTTCACGGTTGAAAGAGGTAAAAAAGTAACTCGACCATAATGATTTCTTTTTAAGAAGTCTATAGCCTTTTTTGCATTCTCTTCATTTTCACATATAATATTTTGCATCGCCCCACCCAAGGCAGTCTCAACAGCAACTTCATACTGCTGTTTTACTGATATCACTTCGGCCACCGTACCGCAAATTCCTGGATCAATATATCGTTTCTTCTTAAGAGCAATCAATAAGTTTTTTACACCAAACTGATAACCCTCATAGCCATCGGCGATTTCTTTTAAAGCTTTCATGCGTGAGGAGACCATTGTTAACTCTTGTTGTTGCTGCATTTCTATTTTTTCACTATTTTCAAGTTCTGCAACTTTTTGATTTAAGATCTTCTTTAGCTTTTCAACGTCTTGCCCCTGCTCTATACATAAAAGCTCAAGTTGAGCTATCTCACCCTTAATATCTGTAACATCCTTTAATGTCAGTTCGTTAGCCTCATCCAACTGCAACTTTTCATTTTGTATTTGATTCAGTCTTTTTTCTAAGTTCTGTTTCATTGTATTAAGGCCGGATACAACATTTCTTTTTTCTGATACATGGTTTAGTAAATCAATTACATCACCCTTAACGTTTTCGATAAGCTGTTGTTTTTCACTAATTTCATCATTTAAAGAAATGAGTTTATTTTCATTTTGGATTATATCTATTTCCAGCTGGTTGATAACTTTAATCTTTTTTTCCAAATCATCTGCTTTTGAATTGAGTGATTTTTTTGCCGTATGTAATGCTGCTTGCTTTTTTGTAATACTATCAAGTATCTTTTTATTCTCAGTTTGTATCCTTTCTTTTTCTACAGTAGCCCACTGAAAGTCTTTTTCAATGTCTTTCCTCTGACTGTTAACATCAAAAAAATCACTTTGCGCTTTTTCAAATGTTTTTTCATTGGCATTTTGTTTTGATTTATAGTCGATTAGTTGTTTTTTTAATGACTCAATGGTAATGTCTAATTGAGTCAGTGAGGTTTTATTTTCTTCCAAGTTGTCTTTTATGTATTTTAGCCCTCTCTTTCTGCTGTCTAATTCCAATAAGAGCAAATTAACATCTATCTCTTTAAAAGCCGATGTGAGTTTTTTATATTTTAGTGCAATGTCTTTTTGAACGGCTAAAGGGTCCAGTTGGTTTAAAAGCTCAGAAATTAAATCGTCGATTCTGTATATATTGCTCATGGTTTCTTCCAGTCTTTTTTCAGCTTCTTTCTTTCTAATCTGGTACTTCATAATCCCGGCAGTTTCTTCAAAAATAGCTCGCCTTTCATCGGCTCGACAAGTAAGTATTTGGTCTATCTGTCCTTGGCTGATAACTGAATAGCCGTCTTTTCCTACTCCGGAATCTACGAGTATTTCTTGAATATCTTTTAATCTGCAAGGGGTCCGATTTAAAAAAAACTCGCTTTCGCCTGAACGAAAGGTGCGACGTATAAAACATATTTCAGAATAATCCAGTGGAATAAGGTGATCGGAGTTATCGATGGTTATGGCAACTTCTGCCATACCCATTGGTTTTTTCTTATTGCTTCCAGCAAAAATTACATCTTCCAGTTTATATCCGCGCAAAGTCTTTATGCTTTGCTCTCCAAGCACCCACCGTATGGCATCAATTATATTACTTTTGCCACTGCCGTTTGGACCGACAATTGCGTTGATTCCAGGTTGAAATTCTAGTTCAACTCTATCGGCAAAAGATTTAAAGCCATGCAGTTCAATTCTTTTTAGATACAAAAGCACCCCTCCTTACCTTTTCAATTCTAACATAACCTTCTAAAAAAAAGAACCGATAATACTAATATTTGATTTATTTCTTTAAAAAATCATTTTATCCTGAAAATATCCATATATTGTTTCTTATGACAAAACACATTATTGTCTTGACCATGAAATTACAAAAAGAAGGTTTGCACAATTGAATCATTATTTGATTCTACTGCATAAAGTTAATTTCGACCAACTCGATTAAAAAACATCTATATATTGACCATAAAAGATAAAATGCAAGTTTCTACATCATAATCTTATTTAAGTTACGCATAAAAATACCTGTCTTTGAAAAAGACAGGTATAATTCAATGAGACTCTATCGGGGTTCTACAATAAACTTTATAGCCGTTCTTTCCTCGCCATCAATTTCGATCTCTGCAAAAGCCGGAACAGTTATAAGGTCAATACCATTTGGTGCAACAAAACCTCTGGTAATGGCTATAGCCTTAACTGCTTGATTCACGGCTCCAGCTCCTACAGCTTGGAGTTCTGCCACACCTTTTTCTCTCAGCACAGCTGCTAATGCTCCTGCCACGGATTTAGGCTTTGATTGAGCTGACACTTTTAGTACTTCCATTTTCATATATCCCCCTTAATAATGTGTGTATTTATTTATCTACCCATGCAGTATATATTCTATAGGGGTTTCAAAATTCCTTCTTTTTGAAATATTATATTTTTCTATGATCATTTATTTTTACCAGAGCTGCTTTAGCTGCCTTCTGTTCTGCTTGTTTTTTACTCTTTCCGATACCAGTACCTAAAATCATGCTTTTCCAGACAACTTCTACATAAAATATTTTGTCATGATCTGGCCCTGATTCCTTTATTACATTGTATAGAACTCTTTCACTATCGGATTTTTGCAAGACTTCTTGGAGATTGGTTTTATAGTCCATGCCCCATTCGCCGTCAATGGCTTTAAGTATAATCTTTTCTAAATTTTTAATTATAAAGTCGTAAGCTGTACTATAATTTCTATCAATATAGATTGCTCCAATAAGTGCTTCCAAAGTATCTGCAAGAATCGAGTCTTTTTCACGGCCTCCGGTATTCTCCTCCCCTTTGCCCAAAATAAGGTAATTTCCTAAATAAAGTTGCCGGCCGATCTTGGCCAAAGTTGGTTCACAGACTGTAAAAGCCCGTATTTTAGTCATCTGCCCTTCAGTGAGAAACTGGTAATGTCTGTAAAGATATTCACTTACAGCCAATTCCAATACAGCATCTCCAAGAAACTCTAGTCTCTGGTTATTCTCCTGATGTGGCTTTTCTTTTTCATTAGTTAAGGAAGGATGTTTGAACGCCTGATTTAAAATGTTCAGATCCTCAAAGTAAATTTTTATTTTTTTTTGAAATATTTTAAGCTGCTTAAGTCTTTTTTTATCTATGGACATGGTTTTTACCTCATTTATGTTTTTTAATTACTACACAGGCATTATGACCTCCAAAACCCATTGAGTTTGATAAAGCAATATTGACATTACTTTCTACTGCCCTATTTGGCACGTAATTCAGGTCACATTCAGGATCTTTATTATTATAGTTGATTGTAGGGGGAATCTCACCTTTAAAAACTGCAAGAAGTGATGCTATGATTTCAACTGCCCCGGCAGCTCCAAGTAAATGACCGGTCATGGATTTTGTAGAACTAATGGCAAGATTATATGCATGTTCACCGAATGCCTGTTTTATTGCCAGTGTTTCAAATTTATCGTTTAGCGGTGTAGAGGTTCCATGTGCGTTTATATAATCCACTTCATGTGGGCAAATTCCAGCGTCATTTATTGCAACTTTCATTGCTCGGGCAGCCCCTTCACCTCCCGGTGCCGGTTGTGTTAAATGATATGCATCAGCAGTCGAGCCATAACCTATCACTTCGCCATAAACTCTAGCATTCCTTTTTAATGCATGATCAAGAGTTTCCATTATTACTATTCCAGCGCCCTCGCCCATCACAAAACCATCTCTGTCTTTATCAAAAGGTCGGCTAGCCCGACTGGGTTCGTCATTTCTCGTAGATAATGCCTTCATTGATGAAAATCCTGCTAGGGAAAGTTCGGTTATCGGTGCCTCAGTGCCTCCGGATATTATTATCTCCGCATCCCCCCTTTGTATAACTTTAAAAGCTTCCCCAATTGCATTTGTCCCTGAAGCACAAGCGGTTACAATTGTAAAATTGGGCCCCTTTAACTCAAATACCATAGATACCTGTCCGGAAGCCATGTTGACTATCATCATAGGTATAAAAAAGGGACTGACGCGTTTTGAACCTTTTGTCAGAAGAATGCTGTGCTGTTCTTCCCAGGTTGCACTGCCCCCGATCCCAGAACCTAAGATAACACCTGCCCTTGTTCTGTCAATTGTCGAAAGATCCAGTTCCGAATCTTCCAATGCCATCTTTGTGGCTGAAATTGCAAACTGAGTGAACCTGTCTAACCTTTTAAGTTCTTTCTTTTCAATATAATTTTCAGGATTGAAATCTTTAACTTCCCCAGCTATCCTGGTAGGCAGTTCATTTGTGTCAAAAGCAGTAATTGTATCAATACCCGATTTACCTTTCACTAAAGAATCCCAGAATTTATTCAAACCTGTACCTATAGGTGATATTATACCTATGCCGGTTATTACAACACGTCTCTTATCCATTACAATCCTCCCTATAAGCTTGTGACATGATTTTTATTTTAACGGAAACCTTCCTAAATATATGGTTAAGCACAACAGTATTCATTGTTGTGCTCAGAAGTCAAGACCGTTCCCGACTAAAGACCATCTCCTGGTATACTAACTAAAAAAATTAGAAAAAGAAGGTTTCTGCAGTAATACCAATATTAAAAACAAAGTCCCGTAGATGAAGCTACGGGACATCTTAAGGTTATGCGGAATAACTTTTTATGTAATCTACGACGTTTTGCACAGTCTTTATTTTTTCCGCATCTTCATCAGGTATTTCCATATCAAATTCTTCTTCAAAGGCCATAATCAATTCAACGATATCTAGCGAATCAGCTCCCAAGTCATCGATAAACGAAGCCTCCGGAACCACTTCATCTTCATCAATACCCAATTGATCCGCAATAATCTGTTTTATTGTATCTAAAACTTCCATTGTGTCACCCCCCTTCTCAGTGCATATTATGATTAGTTTTATTTTTTTTATTCCATATTTAAGATATTACAAAGTTAAACCACCGTCAATAGCAAGTACTTGTCCCGTTATATAATCAGCTTTTGTTGATGCCAGAAAAGCTACGGCATAAGCAACATCCTCAGGTGTGCCCACTCTTTTTAAAGGTATATTATTACCGATATCAGTATCTTTTTTAAGCAGCGACAAGGTCATATCGGTCTTTATAAAACCCGGAGCAACTGCATTTACCGTAATGCCCCGACTTCCCAATTCTTTTGAAAGAGATTTCGTAAAACCGATTATACCTGCTTTGGACGCTGCATAATTAACCTGACCTGCATTACCGTAAATACCTACAATGGAAGAAACATTGATTATTTTCCCTCGCTTTTGTTTTACCATGTATTTTACACATGCTTTTGAAGTATTAAAAATACCTTTTAAATTTATATTAATTACTTTATCCCAATCTTTTTCCGTCATTCTAAGGAGCAGCGTATCTTTTGCAATGCCAGCATTATTAACTAATACATCTATTCTTCCAAATTCATTATATACAGCCTCGACCATTTTAGATACTTGATCAAAACTGGATACATCCGCTTTATACATCCTTGCTTTTTTACCTAGATTTTTTATTTCATTTACCACCTGTACTGCGGCTTTTGCGTCAGAAGAATAATTGACGATAATATCGGCTCCATTACGGGCCAATTCTAAACATATACCTCTGCCGATACCCCTAGAACCACCAGTCACTATGCATGTTTTACCTAATAGGCCCATTTCTCAACCTCCAAAGTGATTAATTGTCTTATAAAGAGATTCGATATCTTCCACATTTAAAACTCTAAGATTGTTATCAATTTTTTTGATAAAACCGCTCAATACTTTACCGGGCCCTACTTCGACAAAGGTTTCTACTTTACTGTTTATCATCTTTCGGATACAATCTTCCCATAGCACAGGAGAACTCACTTGTTTTATCAGAAGCTGTTTTACCACATAACCTTCCTTTGCAAATTCAGCATTAACATTAGAGACAACTGGGATTTTACTGTCCTTTATTTCTATATTCTCCAGCTCTTTAGCTAAACTGTCAGCGGCCGGTTTTAATAGACTACAATGAAATGGCGCGCTTACAGTAAGCACGATAGCCCGCTTTGCACCTTTTACCCTAGCCAGTTCAACTGCTTTGTTCACAGCTTTAACCTCACCGGCTATGACTATTTGGCCCGGACAATTAAAGTTAGCTGCTTCAACCACTCCCGCCTCAGAAGCTGTTTCGCAGATTTTTAATACATCTTCTCGTTCAAGACCTAAGATAGCTGCCATACTACCCTTGCCAAGGGGTACAGCTTCTTGTATATATTTACCCCGTTTTCGAACCAAGGGCACTGTCTGACGAAACTCCATAGATTCAGCAGCAACCAGTGCCGAGTATTCACCAAGGCTAAGACCTGCAACTATATCCGGCACGATACCTGCATCTTTCAAGATTGAATAACAAGCTATACTATGTGCTAAAATAGCTGGTTGAGTATTGACGGTCTCTTGCAATCTCTCGTTAGGACCATCAAAACATAATTGTGTTATCTTGTTTTCCAAAACTTCATCGGCTTCATCAAACACTTTACGTGCCGTCGGAAAGTTATCATATAAGTTTTTACCCATACCTACATATTGCGCACCCTGACCCGAAAAAATAAATGCTGTTTTCCCCATGCTACACCTCCACTACCCTATACCGGACAGACTTTTCAATAAATCTTCGGCATTTACGATAATATCTTCAATTATATCTGTGGCAGATTTTACATCTTTAATCAGACCGGAAATCTGGCCAGCCATTACAGAGCCATTATCAACATCCCCATCAACAACAGACATCCGAAGTCTACCGGTTCCTATTGCTTCCAGTTCCTCAATGGCGGCTCCCCTCCGTTCTAATTCTTCAAACTGATTGGACAGCTTGTTTTTTAATACTCTTACGGGGTAACCGGTGGTTTTTCCAGTCACTACCGTACTTCTATCCTTTGCTTTAATTATTGCTTCTTTATAGCTATGGTTTGCTGTACATTCTTTGGCACACACAAAACGAGTGCCCATTTGAATGCCTTTTGCTCCCAAAGACAAGGCTGCAACAAAACCTCTGGCATCAGCTATCCCACCGGCAGCAATAACTGGTATTCTGACGGCATCAACTATCTGAGGTACCATTGCCATAGTTGTCAATTCACCTATATGTCCACCACACTCCATACCTTCAGCAATCAAAGCATCAGCACCGACTTTTTCAAGCCTTTGAGCTAATGCTACCGATGAAACAACGGGCACTACCCTGATATCTGCCTGTTTTAATCGAGAAATATACTTTCCTGGATTTCCGGCACCGGTAGTTACTACCGACACTTTTTCCTGAAGTACGGTATCCACAACATCTTCTACATAAGGTGACATGAAATAAATATTAACACCAAAAGGTTTATCGGTAAGGTTTTTAGCTTTTTTTATCTCGTTTTTTACTAATTCTGCAGGAGCATTTCCTGCACCTATTACTCCAAGACCCCCGGCGTTGGATACTGCAGCCGCCAACTCTGCCGTTGCTACCCAAGCCATACCACCCTGAATTATAGGGTATTTTATTTTTAACAACTCACATATTTTAGTATAAAACACTTGATTTCCTCCTAAACGGCATTGCTTTGCTTTTATATAATCCCGCTGCTATAAATTCCAGTCTATAAGGTTTGCACCCCATGTTAAGCCAGCTCCAAAACCCACCAAAATAATCTTGTGTCCTCTTTTAATTCTCCCGGTCCGAAAAGCCTCATCGAGTGCTACCGGAATGGATGCTGACGATATATTACCGTATTTGTCAAGATTTATTACCACACGGTCTCGTGA
Source organism: uncultured Clostridia bacterium (assembly GCA_964520055.1). Taxonomy (GTDB): domain Bacteria; phylum Bacillota; class Thermosediminibacteria; order Thermosediminibacterales; family Tepidanaerobacteraceae; genus DUNY01. The sequence goes on along the minus strand of CAZFME010000002.1, from coordinate 25,806 downwards.
GAATTTTAATCGTTTTACAGCCGCATCGATAATCCGCATATTGGCTTGATGTGGAATAATAAAATCTATATCTTTCAATGATAAATCAGCTTTTTCAACGATTTTTCTGGTACAATCCTCAAAGACCTTAACAGCAAATTTGAATACTTCATTGCCACTCATTTTAATATAATGCCTGCGATTCTTTACTGTATCAAAACCAGCCGGCTCTTTTGTACCTCCGGCAGGTAATTCAAGAAGTTCCGACCCACTACCGTCGGCGCCCAAAATGCTGGATATCACACCACCATTTTCAACTTCGCTCAAAACTACCGCACCGGCACCGTCTCCAAAAAGCACGCAGGTATTTCGATCTTCCCAGTCAGTTACTTTAGACAGTACTTCACTTCCTACTATAAGAATATTTTTATATTGACCTCCGACGATATATTGTACCGCAGTAGTCAGTGCGTATACAAAACCAGTACAAGCAGCTTGAATATCAAAGGCTGCAGCATTTTTTGCCCCGATTTTGTTTTGTATTATACAGGCGGTAGCAGGAAATATTCTATCCGGACTGGAGGAAGCTGAAAGAATCAAGTCTATATTTTCAGGTTTGAGGTTAGCATCTTTTATGGCAAGTTTTGCCGCCTCTGCTCCCAAGTCAGAAGAGCAGATACTGTCATCAGCTTTTCTCCTGCATGATATTCCCGTTCTCTCAATAATCCACTCATTAGATGTATCAACCATTTTTTCCAAATCATAATTTGTTATAACCTTATCCGGCATATAGGAACCAATTCCAATAATTCCTGCTCTCATTGCCCTATTTCTCCTTTTCTGAAATCATTTCAAGGTTTTGCTTCAGTTTTTCACTGATGTTTGCTCGTGCAAATCTGCACGCAACCTTTATACCATTTGCAATGGCTTTTCTATCGGATGACCCGTGACATTTAATCAACACACCGTCAATACCCAAAAACATAGCTCCACCGTATTCGGAATAATCCAAGCTTGCTCGAACTTTGTTTAATGCCGGTTTTATCATCATTGCTCCAATTGAATATGTAATATTACTTTTTATTTCTTGTTTTAATCGGCGGAAGACATGCATTCCAAATCCTTCTACCGTTTTTAAAAATATATTTCCGGTAAAGCCGTCACATACTACTACATCCACACTTCCATCAAATATATTTCGCGCCTCAATATTTCCGATAAAATTGATGTCCTTTATTTTTTTTAAATCAGAATGTGCTGTTTTTATCGTAGAATTCCCCTTCTCTTTTTCAATACCTATATTCATAAGTCCAACGCTTGGGGTTTTTATGTTCAAAATTTCATTTGAATAAATACTGCCCATCATGGCAAACTGAACAAGATTTTTCGGTTTTACCTCACTGTTTGCCCCGATATCTAATAGCAACACCGGATCTTGAGCAGTGGGAAACAAGGTTGCAATAGCCGGCCGATCAATACCCTCCAATCGTCCCAAAATAAACAGACCACCGGCCATTAAAGCCCCTGTGCTGCCTGCAGATACCATTGCTTGGGCCTTTCCCTCCTTCAATAGCTTAAGCCCTTTAACTATTGACGATTTCTTTTTTTTACGAATAGCAGCCACAGGCTGTTCGTCATAAGTAATTACTTCTTCAGCATTTACCACTTCAATAGATCTGTTAGTTGTTTGTAAGTGAGGTTTTATTTTATTTTCATTGCCTACAAGAACAATATCTACATTTGTATCATTCGAAGCTTCAAGGGCGCCTTTAACAATCTCTTCAGGAGCCTTATCTCCTCCCATGGCGTCTACCAATACCTTCAATTGACTTGCGGCGTTGTCATATCTTTTTCCGCCGCTCCCTCCCTTCAATTGTTTATTTATATGTCTGTTTATTTATCTCGTCTTCAAGGGATACAAGGATAAATTTACCTCTGAAAACTTCTTGTTGTTTGACATATATCCTTACAAAAACAAATTTTTTATTTCCGCGGACCCTAGTCACCTCAGCTTTAGCTACAAGCTTTTGACCTGCATAGACCGGTAATTTATATTTAATGTTGGCAACTCCCGTTAACGCAACCTTTGCATCGATGGTAGCTATAGCCAACGAGTTCGCTTGAGCAAAAATAACCTCTCCTCTGACAACCTTCGTTCTTCCAAAGGTCATCTTACTTGTTGTCTCTAAAATGGATATTCCCCTTTTGTCCAGTTCAAGATCAACTAACTCCCCTACTATTTCCGTTACATCAATGGAGCGAACCTTGGCATAATTTTCTTCAGCTACTGCTTTGATCCTCTCTCTCAGTTCAGGTAATCTCAGCTCCATCCGGTCCAGACGTATTGTCTGTATACTTACATTAAATTTCTCCGCCAATTCTTCATCATTTAAAAAGGGGTCTTCGGCAACTGTTGCAATAAGAAGTTTTTGTCTTTGTTTTTTCGATAACCCTTTTTTTGACATTAAATCACCTCAATGTTAGTTGCTTTTAAGAGTAGATGCTAAAAGTATATATTATATCAAGTGAAAAATCAATACTATATGCCGTTATGAAATAAAACAAAATAAAAAATACCCTCGGCATGAAGGTATTTTTAAAATAATTGGATACTGTATAAATGGTTAAGTGACGGGTGATAGCGACGCCATGCCCCCTCAGAAAAATGGATAATTCGCCATAGCCCTTGAAGTGTATAATAATTAGGGACAGACCCCAATTATACATAATTATTCATAGGGGCAGTCCCTAATTATTCATATTCACCTTAAATATTCAGCGAAGTATTTTAGTCAAGTTACTTGGCTTTTTTAGCTTTTACTTCGATGACTTTCCGATTTTTATAGTATCCACAACTAGGACATGCCCTATGGGGCAGCCTTGGCTCATAACACTGAGGGCATTCTGAAATTGACGGTAGTGCTAATTTCCAATGACTCCTTCGAGAATCTCTTTTAGATTTGGATGTTCTATGTTTTGGGTTGGCCATAACAACACCTCCTCCAACTATTCATTCTTTATCAATTGTTTCAACACAGCAAGACGAGGATCTATATTTTCGCTCTTACATTTGCAAACAGTTGTATTCATGTTTACTCCACACTTTGGACATAATCCCCTGCAATCAGTTTTACACAAAATCTGGCCCGGCCAGTTTAAGATAATTTCGCTTATTACTTGTGGATAAAAGTCGATTTCATCTCCGATGAATGTGATTATGTCTTCCTCTTCGAATTCTATAATCACGTCACTAAATTTCAGTGAAAAATCTATATCCAACCGGACGTTAGTTTGTTTTAGACATCTAGAACATACTCCAGTTGCAACCACTTCAATCTGCCCTTGAGCTTGAAATATTCTGTCGCCTGAATTTTCTATTTTACCTTTAACCCTCACTGGCCCTATAGTGTTGACTCCTTCTCGCTTTAAATCCACATCTATGGTTTGCTCTTTAAAGTCAAATTCAGCAACACTTCCCACTATCTGTTTCATTCTGGCCAGATTAAGTTTCACATGTATTCACCTCAAAAAATCATATCTTATTATATAATCCTAAAAAACTCGTGTCAAGCAGTTTTCACCAGCGACACCGTATCCAATGCTATCATCAGTTCTTCATTTGTTGGAATAACAAGCACCTTAGTCTTGGCATTTTCAGTAGAAATATCTGCCTGTTTTCCACGAACCTGGTTTTTCTGTTCATCGATCGTTATTCCAAAATATTCCATTTCCTCACATATCATCTGTCTCATAGTTATTGAATTTTCACCAATACCACCCGTAAATACGATAGCATCAAGGCCATTCATGGCAGCAGCATAGGAACCGATAAACTTCTTGGCCTGATATGCAAACATATTTAAGGCTAAGTCGGCACGGGAGTTACCTTTTTTTGCCGCATTTTCCAGGTCTCTAAAATCACTACTCACACCGGAGATTCCATAAACACCGCATTTTTTATTCAGGTAGTTATTCATTCTATCCGGGGATATTCCTTCCTTTTCCATTATGAAAGGTACTATTGCAGGATCGATATTGCCACAACGTGTTCCCATTATAATCCCCTCCAGCGGTGTAAAACCCATGCTGTTTTCCACGGATTTGCCGTGCTTGACAGCAGTTATACTCGAACCGTTGCCAAGATGTAATGTAATCATTTTTAGCTCTTCAATGGGCTTGTTTAACATTTTTGCGGCCTCGGCGGATACAAACCGATGAGAAGTACCGTGGAAACCATATCTTCTAACTGCGTATTTTTCATACATTTCATATGGCAGACCATACATATATGCATGCTTAGGCATGGTCTGATGAAACGCCGTATCAAATACCCCTACCATGGGAACATCCGGTAACAGCTCCCTAGCTGCTTCAATGCCTATAATATTAGGCGGATTGTGTAAGGGTGCAACAGCTGCACATTCCTTTATAACATTCATCACTTCATCAGTAATTTTTATGGAATCAGAGAATTTTTCTCCGCCATGTACTACCCGATGGCCCACCGCCGATATTTCTGAAATATCTTTGACCACACCGTGATTTTCATCTAAAAGAGCATCCAGCATCATCTTTACAGCTACTCTATGGTTTGGGATTTTTTCTGATATTTCTACTTTGTCCTTATCTATGGGCATATGTTTGAGCATTCCCATCTCAAGACCTATTCTTTCTACCAATCCTTTGGCAAGTACTGATTTATCTTTCATATTAAAAAGCTGATATTTCAGAGAAGAGCTGCCACAATTAATAACAAGAACCTTCAATGAAACAACCTCCTAAATTATAGTTAATTTGCCTGTAATGATGTGATAGCAACGACATTCACAATGTCTTCCACACTGCATCCCCGTGAAAGATCATTTATAGGTGCAGCCAAACCTTGGCTTATGGGCCCTATAGCCTCGGCTTTTGCCAGCCTTTGAACAAGTTTATAGCCAATATTGCCTGCGTTAAGATCAGGAAATACCAGTATATTGGCTTGTCCGGCAATAGGGCTGCCTGGTGCTTTTGAGCCAGCAACTTCTGGAACCAAGGCAGCATCGGCTTGTAGTTCACCATCTGCCAATAGATCGGGAGCCTGTTGTTTCAATATTTTGGTGGCTTCTATTACTTTATCCACCATTTCATTTTGAGCACTTCCCTTGGTAGAAAACGATAACATTGCTACCTTTGGCTCGACACCCATCAAAGCTTTCCAGGTTTTCGCCGTAGAAACAGCAATCTCTGCCAGCTGTTTAGCATCGGGGTTTGGGTTTATGGCACAATCAGCAAAAAGCATATGCCCGTTGAAGCCAAATTCACTGTTGGGTACAATTATCATAAAAGCACTTGATACGACACCTATTCCCGGTGCTGTCTTAACTATTTGAAAAGCCGGTCTGAACACATCGCCGGTAGCAATAGCAGCACCGGCTACCATTCCATCAACATCTTTATTTTTCACCATTGAAGTGCCGTACCATATTGGATTTTTTACCAATTCTTCAGCTTTTTCCATGGTCATACCCTTGTGCTTACGAAGTTCATATAACAGGGCGCTATATTCCTGAGCTTTCGGAGACAACTCGGGATCTATTATTTCAACTCCCGATAGGTCTACATCTTTTGTCACAACACTATCAAGCTTTTCCTGATTTCCTAAAAGTACTATTTTTGCAATTTTTTGTTTTGTAATAGTTGTTGCAGCTTTTACAATTCTTTCGTCAGTACCTTCAGGCAGCACGATGGTTTTTGGAGACGCCTGTGCTCGCTGCCTTGTTTTTTTTATAAAATCCATTTTTTAATTACTCCTTCCTTTATTTTAAATATAATTTTTGATTTTGTTTTTAAGCAATGTTAAATTTTTATTAGTCTACATCCAAAACCTTATCAATTATACCACAATATTCGCGAGAAGTTTAAAATTTGATTTTAATGTAGAAAGTTTCTCCGGTGAAGATGATTTTGGGTTCAATCTACATAAATGGCGATTTTAAACTAATTTTATCAATTGTTGTGCACAATAGTAATAAATGTTCTATACTAAAATAAAAAAATCCTGCTTAATATTTTTTTGTTTTTGTTATATAATAGTCAAAAGCCTTTTGGAGGTGATGCCTTGAAGGTCGTTGGTGTTATTGCCGAATATAATCCTTTTCATAAAGGTCACCTGTACCAATTGAGTACTGTTAGGAAAGTTTTAAAACCCGATGGAATCATTGTTATCCTAAGTGGTAACTTTGTTCAGCGTGGAGAACCTGCAGTTTTCGACAAGTGGGCCAGAGCCGAAATGGCTCTTTATGGAGGGGCTGACCTAGTTGTAGAACTACCTGTTTGCTTTTCTACTGCCACGGCTGAAATATTTGCAGAAAGTGCCGTAAACTTATTATCACAAACCCAAGTCACAAATACTTTAAGTTTTGGAATAGAAGAATATCATGAAAAAGAATTGTTTTATTTAGGCAAACTATTATCCGAAGAGCCCAGTTTATTTAAAAGTCTTCTAAATAAATATTTAAAAAGTGGTCTATCATTTCCTCAAGCTAGGGAAAGGGCAGTGGTTAAATATATAAATACAAAGAATGCAAATCTGAATGTACAGCTGATATCCAGTTTGTTAAAAAAACCAAATTTTATTCTGGCAGTAGAATATATCAAAGCCGTAAATAAAATTGAGGCAGAACTTTCTATCTTTCCTGTCCTTCGAAAAGGGAGCGGTTACCATGATAAGGTAATCATAAAACAGTACGCCAGTGCATCAGGCATAAGACAAGCGATATTTTCCCATGGGCTGAATTTTAACGCTGAAATTATAAAAAATTTGCCCGATTCGACCCTTCACATTATTAAAAGGGAAATAGAGCATAACCGCGGGCCCGTTTTTTTTAATGACTTTGAAACTCTTCTATTATACATCCTGCGCCGTATGCCGCCGCATGAACTTACTGCTTATTTCGACGTGGGAGAAGGCCTTGAAAATCGAATTAAAAAAGCTGCACAAGTTTGTGGAAATCTCAAGCAGCTTATTTCACATATAAAATCAAAAAGATATCCGGAAACCAGAATCCAAAGGATCTTAATACATATACTGCTTAATATACCGAAAGAAATGGTTGCTAGTAGAACCCCACAATATCTTAGAGTTTTAGGTTTCAACCAAAGAGGTTCTCGTATATTAAAAGAAATGAATCAAAAAATCACTATTCCCATAATAACCCGAGCTTCGGAATATAAAAGCTTGAATCAAAGTGCAAAAAAAATGTTTGAAAAGGATTTACTTTCATCGGATATTTATTCCCTTGCATATAAAGAACCAACTCTTAGAAATGGATTATCGGATTTTTCAAGAAGAGTAATCTGCTTCAATTGCCTCAAGTAATTCAATATGTCATCAAGCTTGGTCACTGGCACTACTTTTATATCTAAACCTTCAGCTGCTTTCATGGCAGCTTCGGCATTTTTTTCCGGAGTAAAAAATATTTCAGCTCCATCTCTGTGAGCGGCAACGACTTTTTGCTTGATACCCCCTATTTCCCCTATTTGTTCATCTAAACTTATAGTCCCTGTCCCAGCAATTTTCCGACCACCTGTTAAATCCTCCGGGGTAAGCTGATTTAAAATTTCCATTGTAAACATACTCCCTGCCGAAGGTCCGCCTATGTCTCCGGTATTAATATCTATTTTTATCGGCAGCTGGGGTTTCCAGTTTAATGTAGTTATATATATACCTACTACTGGTTTCCCTTTTTCAGTCTTGCTCTCCATCGTAGGTATCAAAAGGATTATTGTATTGTTTTCCCGTTCAACTTCCAGTTCTACAAGTTCACCAATATTACGATATGAAACCTTTTTTACCACCTCTTCTGCAAGATTAACCTTCTCCTTATCAACCTTTTTTATTATATCACCGGGAAATAGTTTACCCTTCGCAGAACTTTCCGGCATGATCTCTACCACTTGTGCACCATCACCCAATATTTGGGGGTTGTATCCAGCTTTTTTTAAAGCCACGACCTCTGCTATTTTCTGACTCTCTTCCATCCATTTCTTCATATAATCCAT
>CAZFME010000002.1:0-17774 GCA_964520055.1 uncultured Clostridia bacterium | reverse complement strand
GTTTCATATTCCAACCAGGTGGTATCATTTGTTCTTTGCGCTCAATATTTACATGAGGATCTACAGCTGCATATATCAACAAGGGAAGATTAAGTGTTCGGCTTGACACCGTTGTTAAAATAAACGAACCTTCTTTATGCTTTGACCCTTTTTCAACGGTTACAACATCTTTAAGATCCACAGTAATACCTGGGGCAATTATTGTATAAGCCTGGCTCAAATAGTAGTTTAAACCCAATAACAATACCACCATTATTATAAATAACTGTAGAGATCTTTTTCTCAGTTTACGTATCATTTGTTTATTCCTCTTTTCCGTACCTGTATAATTTTGGAGTAATACTATTTCTGCTTACTTTCAACCTCTAGCAATGCAGGTTTATATGAGAAATGCTCGCTCACAGCACCAAAACCCAATGTCACTCCTGTGATTAATCTATCTATATACTCTCACAGCTTATCTAAGAATATTAAAGCCACCCAAGCAATATATATTATATTATAATAAATAAATTTTTCACTTGGGAGGCCCGAGAATGAAAATTAAAAATCCATACCACAAAATATTCAAAGCATATCAGTTGCTTTTACCGGCCTTGGCAGTAATTATTACGATCTCCATTGTCCGTTTTCCTGATGAGGCTTTTAAATCAGCATTGGATGGGCTTGACGTATGGTTCACCATTGTTTTGCCCGCACTGCTTCCTTTTTTTATCGGTTCCCAACTTTTAATGGGGCTTGGGGTGGTCCACTTTATGGGTGTGCTTTTGGAACCATTTATGCGACCTTTGTTCAACGTACCCGGTGCAGGATCCTTTGTAATGGCCATGGGTCTAGCCAGCGGATACCCCGTCGGTGCAATGCTTACAGGAAAATTGGTTAAGAGCGAACTATGCAATACTTGGGAAGCGGAACGTCTTATGTCCTTTACTAATACGGCTGATCCGCTGTTCATGATAGGTGCTGTTGCAGTAGGAATGTTCAAAGATGTTAGATTGGGTACCATTATTGCACTGGCACATTATTTATCAACATTTATTTTGGGACTTATTATGCGTTTTTATGCCAGGGACAAAGACATTACGCCTTCAGTTTCAACTTCAAAAAAACGGGAAGGTATTATTTTGAAAGCTACACATGAACTTTTAAGGGCTCGTAAACAAGACAACAGACCATTTGGCCAGTTATTGGGAGATTGTATAAAAGACTCTATAAACTCCATGCTTTTAGTACTTGGATTCATAGTATTGTTTTCAGTTATTATTAGAATCGTTACCGTCGCAGGTTTAATAAATATTATCAACCCATTTGTGGAAATCATTTTAAGGGTATTCGGCTTTGACCGTAGTTTGGCTCCTGCTATTTTAAGCGGTCTTTTTGAAATCACTATAGGCGCTCAATTAGCTAGTACCGCAGGTGCTCCTTTAATTCAGCGGGTTATTATTGTAAGCAGCATAATTGCGTGGAGTGGCTTTTCTGTGCATTTTCAGGTTATAAGTATGGTCAGTGATACAAAAATTAAAATTGCTCCTTATATTTTCGCTAGGTTATTACATGCCTTGCTTGCAGGGTTGACCACATATGTATTAATGATAATGCCAATTGGCAGTTTTGAGTCATTGGTAATACCTGCTTTTGCCATGTCTCCTCAATCTACATCTGAAAGTTGGTTATACATATTCAAGATGTCTTCAGAGGTTTTTTTGTTGTTATTTTTTATAGTATGCTTTTTATCAATTATCGTTCACTTGGTAAAAAACTTAAATATTATCGGTTTTAAAGTCATAAAAAAATAATTATCTGGCTTGATTAAGCTCTTCCCTACTCTTTTTTAAAGTTTCCAATAACCTTTCAAGATACTTTTGCGCATCTTCTAAAACCTCATCTGCATAAGCATTGGCTCCCGCCCGTAAATCACGGGCTGTTTGTTTGGTAAAGGCCAGTATTTGATCTGATTTTTCCCTGGCCAATTTGGTAATTTCATCCTGGTTTATCATCTTATCAATTGTATCTTGAGCTTCTTCGACTATTATCTCACCTTCCTGTTGAGCTTCGATTAAAATCCTTTGCCGATCTTCAATAATCTTTTGAGCATCTTTTATGTCATCGGGTATAACTCTTACAAGCTCATCAAAGAGACTTAAAATTTGGTCTTGATTTACTACAACTTTATTAGAAAGCGGTATTTTCGAGCTATTTATTATTAGTTCCTGTAGCTGCTCAATAACTTGAAAACATTTCATTTTAAAAACCCCCTTCAATATTTTTTTTACTTTGATTAACCGTAAATTTCTGTTTCAGTTTTTTTTCTACCAAAGGTGGAACAAGGCTTGCAACACATCCTCCAAACCTTGATACTTCTTTAACTATGCTGGAGCTTAAATATGAATATTTACTGCTGGTCATTATAAAGACAGTTTCAATATGATCATCAAGTTTTTTGTTCATAAGAGCCATTTGAAGCTCATATTCAAAATCCGATACGGCTCTTAAGCCTTTTATTATAACCCTGGCTTGCTTTAATCGAGCAAAATCTATCAACAAGCCTGAAAAACTGTCGATTTCAATGTTTGGAGCATTGTTTACCGATTGACATATCATTTCAATTCTTTCATCGACAGTAAACAGTGGTTTTTTTTGAGGATTTGACAGAACTGCTACAATCAATCGATCAAACAGCTTTGCACTCCTTTGAATAATGTCCAAATGTCCGTAAGTAATAGGATCAAAACTTCCCGGATATATTCCTACATTCAACGCCAGTCACTCCTTTGCTAAAAAAGTTAAAGCTGTCCTACCATATCTTCTATGTTTATAACATGAAAAACCATTAAATTTAAACAATTCATCTTGTGGATGCTGAACCACTACTATAGATTTTACCATATTAGTATCCCTTAAGATACCCAAAGTTGTTTCGATTTGGTTTTTGAAATAAGGCGGATCCATAAAAATTATATCAAAAATTTTTCCTTTAAAGACTGGTTTTTTCAAAGCTGACACGGTATCACTTTGAACAATTGCTGCTTTGTCAGATAGCTTTAGATCTCGCAAGTTTTGCTTAATCACTGAACAGGCAACTGCGTTCCTTTCTATAAATACTGCATTTTCTGCCCCTCGGCTTAATGCTTCCAACCCCACGGCCCCGGTACCGGCAAATAAATCTAGGAAACTACTTCCAATAACATCATTGCCAATTATATTAAATAATGCTTCTCTTACAAAATCAGCGGTGGGACGAGTGATATTACCTGCTATGGACTTGATTTTCCTGCCTTTATGAAAGCCACCAATTATTCTCATAATCAGACCACCTCATATCTCTTATCAAACAATATTCTAACACATTGAAGACAAGTTTAAAACACATAAGCAAGTTTTAAAGCTTTTTTAAAAGAATATTGAATATTTATATCCTGGTTTGTACATACTATGAGTGTAATAAACTTTCCCCATAAGCTCTTCCTCCGGTTTCTCCTCTCCCAATGCCGGCAAAAACGCCGGCATTATTTTAATTACAAAAAAGAACAGACTCGAAACGAGTCTGTTCTTTTTTATTTATTGAGTTGTCGTTCCGCCACTTGCGCGCCTTTGATAATCCTCAATCATCCTTTTTACCATATGACCACCGACGGCACCACAATCTCTCGAAGAGTAGTTACCCCAGTAGCCATCTGCAGGGGCTTGAATTCCAACTTCTTTAGCAATTTCATTCTTAAACTGTTCCATAGCTTTGTAAGCTTCAGGAACCACAAGTTTGTTTCTTTTTTGACCCAATGCCATCTCTGACTTCACCTCCTTTATCTCGTACTCTTAATATAACCTAAGGCAAAGTCTATATACTAGAACAATCTACCTTACAAACCAATCGATGCATTAGATGTTTTTGACAAACAAATAAACGACCAAACATGCTGAGAAGTTCAACATATGTAAGTCGTTTATTTTATGAGCATATGATCGAATCGAGCTTATTGTCATAACCCTAAATGTGCAAGAATTATTTAAGAGCTAAATATCGATTTTGGTATCCAGTAACTTTTTCAGGTTTTGATACTCAGGTAATGAAAGGCACCCTTTTTCTAAGATTCTAGCTGCTAATTTTTGGGTGGTCTCAAGAATTTGTGTGTTTTCGACAAAATTTGCAAATTTGAATTCATTAAAACCATGCTGCTTGACCCCTAAAAATTCACCGGGGCCTCTTAATTCCAAGTCTCTTTGTGAAATTTTAAAACCATCATGACAGTTCATCAGGTAATTTAATCTTTCTCTTGCAGTTCCTTGATCAGAACCAGATATTAAAATGCAGTAAGACTTTAAAGAACTCCTGCCCACTCTACCCCTTAGCTGATGAAGTTGAGCAAGACCAAATCTTTCGGCATTCTCAATTATCATCAAGGTGGCAAATGGGATATCTACGCCTACTTCTATCACTGTTGTAGCTACAAGAACCTGAATTTTTTTCGATAAAAACTGCCTTAAGGCTCTATCTTTTTCCTCCTGTTTCATTTTACCGTAAAGCATCTCTATTTTTAAATCAGGATATTTCTGCTTCAAGAGTTCTTTATGCTGTTCAACATTGATTAGGTCCAACTCGTTTTCTTCAACTGCCGGACATACCACATAAGTCAGATGGCCTTTTTTTACTTCTGAAACCATGAAATCATATACTCTTTTTCTCATAAAATCTTGTACCACATAAGTCTCTACTTTTTGCCTGCCTGCAGGCAACGTGTCAATAACAGAAATATCTAGATCGCTATATAAAACCATGGCGACTGTTCTAGGTATAGGAGTAGCACTCATCACAAGAACATCAGGATGCTGACCCTTGCTTACCAGGTCTTTCCGCTGTTTTACTCCAAAGCGGTGCTGTTCATCTGTAATAACCATCCCTAACCTCCAAAACTCCACATCTTCTTGTATGATAGCATGGGTTCCCACTAAAATATCAATAGTTCCATTTTTTAACTTTAACAGAAGGTTTCTTCTATCTTTTTCAGAAAGTCCTCCTTTTAAGATTTCCACATTCATATTATGAGGTTTGAGAAACAGTTTTAACGTATGATAATGTTGATCTGCCAGAATCTCCGTAGGAGCCATCATAACACCTTGAAAACCGTTTTTTACCGATAGATATAGTGCAGCACACGCTATGAGAGTTTTGCCGGATCCCACATCTCCCTGAACAAGCCTATTCATAATATGTTCACTTTGAAGATCTTTTATGATATCTTTTAAGACCTTTTCCTGACCTGAAGTAGGTAAAAATGGAAGACTTGATAAAAATGCTTTTAAGTCGAGAAATTCATATCTATTTTTACGTTTTTCGGATTTTATATAATGCCGGGATAAGCTTGTACCTAACTGGAATAGCAATAATTCTTCGAAAATAAACCTCTCTCGAGCTTTTTCAAGCATCTTGAAACTTTGCGGAAAATGTATGTTTTTTATGGCTTCTTCAAGAGGTATGAGATTATACTGGTTTAATATACTATGCGGTAGTGTCTCTTTTAGACCGGGTAAAATTTTTATGGCGTTTTTGACCGTATTTCTTACAAGTTTTTGTGAAACCCCTTTAGACAATGAATAAATTGGACGAATTCGTTCAAGTTCAATAGGAGTATCCTTTTTAATTATTATCCATTCAGGACTTGAAACCTCATAACTACCAAAGTTTTTTTTAATTTTGCCTATTAGCAAAAGCCTCTGATTGGGGTAGAAGCTTTTTTGTATATACGGTTGATTAAAGAAAACCGCATAACCTTTATTTTGGCCATCGGTAATAGGTAGTTTAGTTATATAAATACCTGAGCGAACTTTTTTACTTACAGCCCAACCTGTGACAAGGCATGGAAAAGTCCCCGTTCGGTCTTCTCTACCCTGCTTAAATGTCAAGGGTGACAGATCTTGGTAGTCTCTCGGGAAATAAAACAGGGCATCCTTAATGGTATAAATCCCCAATTTAGAAAGCAGCTTAGCTCTGGCAGGGCCGATCCCTCTAATATTTTGTATGTCTGATGATATATCCACCAAAATCACACCTTTACTCTACGGAAACAATATAATGATATAGACTTTGTCCACCAAAATAATACTCTATATCATAATTCTCATATTTTTGTGTTAGAACATCTACTGTTTTTTGTATTGATGAATCTTTTATATTTAATCCATAATAGATTGTAATTATCCCATCCTGTCTACCTTCGGTCATAAGGCCTATTAGTTTAATAACTGCTTCCTCTATATCATTTTCAACGATTAACAACTTACCATCTTTTATTCCTAAAATATCTCCTTCGTTAATTTTAGTATTATTCCATTTGGTATCCCTGACGGCATAAGTTACCTCACCGGAAATTACATTTTTAATGCTTTGTGTCATGTTTAAAATATTTTCCTCTATGGAAAGATCCGGATTAAATGCAAGTAAAGCTGAAATACCTTGAGGTATTGATTTTGTCGGCAAGACATAAATATTGTTTTTGGATAAATTCTTTACCTGTTCGGCAGTCAATATTATATTTTTGTTGTTTGGCAAAATAACAGTGTTGTAATAGGCTTTTTTCTCCACTACTGATAGAATATCTTCGGTACTAGGATTCATGGATTGGCCACCTTCAATAATATCGGCACCCATGCTTTTAAAAATCTCATTCAAGCCTTCACCCTGAGATACTGCAATTACACCTGTGTTTTTTTTATTTTTGTTTTCGTCTTCCAGTTGTTGTATGTTATTTTTACTTTCCTTGCCATCTGACTTGCTTGTCAATTCCTGGTGTTGGATTTTCATGTTATCAATTTTTATGTTGGAAAGTTCCCCCCATTTTAAAGAGTTGCCCAGTACCAAATCAGGATTGTTTGTGTGAATGTGGATTTTCACCAGTTCACCAGTGCCGATCACTATCATTGAATCTCCTAAACCTGACAATTCTTTCTTGATAGCCTCAACTTCTATTTCATTTCCCGTTATGAAAAGTTCAGTACAATACATATATTTTATTTCTTGTGCAATTTTATCATAATTTTTTTCTTCAATGGGACTTATTGCATCTTTTTCCAAATAGGAAATCTCGAGATGCGGATTTTTTATCACCTCAAAGCATCCCATCAATAAAAATAAAAGCCCTTTTCCACCTGCATCCACAACTTTTGCTTCTTTTAGTACTTTTAACATCTCCGGTGTTTTTTCCAGCACCTTTTCCCCATATATTAATGTATTTTCAAGTATCGTTTCTAAATTGCCAGCGCGTTTTGCCTCAAAAATCATTCTGTCAGCAGTTTCCCGAGCTACAGTCAGTATAGTCCCTTCCACTGGTCTCATTACCGCTCTGTAAGCAGCATCAACACCGTTTTTATAGGCCATGGCCAGCTCCATCGGGCCAATACTGTTCTTATGAGCCGGTATGCCTTGTGCAAAACCTCTGAAGAGTTGAGATAGAATAACACCGGAGTTTCCTCTGGCACCCATCAGAGATCCCCAAGCCGCTGTATCTGCAACCTTTTTTAAGTTGTCTGGTGATATTTTTTCAAGTTCCTTTGCAGCTTGGTCCATCGTTAAAGACATATTTGTGCCAGTATCCCCGTCAGGCACAGGAAACACGTTTAATGCATCTACGATTTTTTTATTTTGCCTTAAAACAAAGGCAGCATGATTTATAGCCTTTTTTAGCAGGCTGCCATCAATTCTATCGATAATCAATCGTGAAAACCTCCCCATAGCTTACTTTGTCCTGACTCCATGAACTATTACATTGATTCTGTCGGGGTTAAATCCCAGCGTGTTTTTCAATATAAAATTTACTTTTTCAACAACATTATTAGCAACCTCATGAATTTTTGTGCCATATTGAACGATTATATACAGATCAACGGTAAAAACATCCTCACTTATCTTTACTTCTACGCCCTTACCTAAGTTTTCTCGGCCCAGAAGCTCAGTTAAACCATCACTCATCTTTCTTGAGGCCATTCCTACCAAACCATAACATTCCATGGCTGCATTGCCGGCAAGTATGGCTATCACCTCTTTGGATATTTCTATTTCTCCTAAAGAGTTTTTAATTATATTCTTCAACTAGTTACCTCCCTTCAACTATTTATCACTTAATTCCATTATAATATACTTTTTATTTTTTTCATAATTAAAAGTGATAGAAGCGCTCATCTTATGATTTCATGGTCAACATATAGGTGCTGCTTTTAAGATAAAATTTACTTCTTACAGTAGAATTAAAGTTGATTGAGCACGTTTTGTTTATTGCAGTGGCTTTGTTTATATGATAAAATACTTTTGGCATATTCAAAAAGGAGGTGCGACAATGGCAAAATGTGAAGTTTGTGGCAAGTTTCCCAGGAAAGGCATTAAGCTTAGCCATTCCCATAAAAGATCAAAACGTACATGGGCTCCAAATATTCGCCGGGTTAAAGCTGACCTAAATGGTCATATAAAGAGAATCAATGTATGCACCAGTTGCTTACGTTCCGGAAAAGTAAAGAGAGCCAAATAAAAATCAGCGTGCCGGATCAGCACGCTTTTTCTACCTTCTGTGACCAAACAGACCTAGAATGGTTTTGACAAATTTGCCGAGGGTTTTTGGGAGTTTTAATACATATATTCGCATTAACCCACCCCTTTCACCATTTAGTGAAATACAACATCCAACCAAACCAAATTAGGAGACCTCCTGTAGCCAGCATCCAAATCCAGGAAGGAAGGCTGACAATCAATACAGCTATCCCCGTTATTACCGCTCCTATGCCCAGTATTCTTTTCATGTTAAGGTGTCCCCACACTTAACCACCCCCCGCTCGCAAACAATCCCCGGTTATTCTATTATATTCCGTATGTTGTATTTGTGATACCTATATTCCGAACAATTATCCCCTTATTCAATTATTTCCTTTTAATTTTTTTATTACAGTTTCCGGGTTGGGTGATGAATAAATGGCAGACCCTGCCACTAATATATCTGCACCTGCTTCGATTATATCTGAAGCATTGTCCTCAGTGATACCCCCATCCACTTCTATTAAAATTTCCAGTTTTTTTTGTTGAACAATTCTCTCTAATTTCTCTATTTTTTCTATCATTCCAGGGATAAACTTTTGTCCGCCAAATCCAGGGTTGACACTCATGATGAGGATCATGTAAACATCATCAAGTATGTGTTCAAGACTGGCCAGAGGTGTTGACGGATTTAAGGCAACACCCGACTTTATACCCTGACTTTTAATATAATTTACCAACCGATGTAAATGTACCGTAGACTCTACATGAACTGTAATGATATCTGCTCCGGCTTTAATAAAGTCATCTATATATCTTTCCGGTTCTTCAATCATAAGATGAACATCAAACGGAAGATCTGTCTTTCCTTTTAAACAGGATATAACCGGTGGCCCCAGGGTTATATTCGACACAAAATGCCCATCCATGACATCTATATGTAACAGATCAGCCCCACCGGCTTCCACTCGCTTTACTTCTTTCGACAGACAGCTAAAATCCGCTGATAAAATAGAAGGTGCAACTTTGATCATAAATCTAACCTCTTTCTAGTGCATTATTGATATAAATCCAAGAGTCTTATGTTCTATTATATTAAAAAAACAGAACATTTATTTTGAAATACAAAAAGAAGCTGCTACACTTTAAACTATTGGTTCCAGTGTAGAAAGGTACTCGATGAAGATTTATATACTGCAATCACTATTTGATTCGTTGTGCAACAGCCCTTTGTTTTATCTTTTTCCTTTAAAATAAGGTATATCATCCAACCATACTTCTATTTCCATCTCTCCGGCTCCTTCTATTGGGACACTTAAAGGACTGTCTTCAGGAGGATGCTTTTTAAGATAGACAATGCGTTCCTTGCCCAGATCATCTGATACGATAATCTTAACGGTAATCTCAGAAGATTCAGGAGGAAAAAGTATTGGACCAACAACAAATTGTTTTGTTTGAACAGGTCCGCTGCTGACCACAAGGTTGATGGATCCATTTGGTTCCATAGCCTCATTGGGCTTTGGGCTTTGCTCAATCACAGTATTTTCGGGCGCTTGATCAGGCTTTTTGGAAACATTATAAGTTGTTATATTATTCTCTTCTAAAATCTTTTTTGCTTCATCCAAGGTTCTACCGACTAGAGTAGGCACATCGACTAGGTCAGGCCCTAAACTTACGGTAAAATTAATCAACTCCCCTTGTGAGAGTGTAAGGCCGTCCCGAGGGTTTTGATCCGTAATGATTCCTTCCGGAACATCATTGGAATAATCCTTTTTAATGTGACCAGGTTCAAATCCACTGCTTTCTAATAAAGCAATACCTTCCTGCTCGCTCTTACCGATTATGTTAGGAACTATACCTGGTTTAGGGCCCTTGCTGATTACCAAGTCTATGGCAGGGTGATTGACTTTTACTTTCCGGTCTCCCTTTGGGTCTTGATCGATAACTTGACCTGCAGGAGCAGCATCAAATACCCTACCTACGATATTATGCTTTAAATTCTTTTTTTCAAGTTCTGCAACGGCCTTTTCTTCCGGTAGCCCTATCACATTCGGAACTACAGTTTCAGGCACATTAAGATACCTCTTTGCTAAGGTTGCTCCCAAGTATGAAAAAGCACCAAAGAGCACTACAAAAACGGCCGTAATGGCTATCACTTTAAAAACATTTTTGGGTTTTTTTCTAATATGTTTGGAATCTGCGGTAGGTGAATCATTTGTGATGTTATTCATTACCAGTGTATCTTCTATATCGCCAGGTTTAAAATTTATTACTTCAGCACTGGTTAAGGCGCTCATCAAATCGTTCTTTAGCATCTTGGCATTTTGATACCGGTCATCGGGCGACTTAGCCAGGCATTTTTGAACAATCCATTCAAGTTGTTCAGGAAATCCGTAGATTATATTAGAAATCAACTCCGGTTTTTCCTGTATTTGCTTAAGCGCTATGGCTACCGGTGTCTGGCCGTTAAAGGGCAATCTGCCAGTGAAAGCCTCATATAATACTACACCTACGGAGTATAAATCAGATCGCTCATCAACCATATCACTTCTGGCCTGTTCCGGTGAAAAATACTGGACAGAGCCGAAGACATTGCCGGTATTGGTAATGGTTGCTCCTCCCGTTGCTCGGGCAATACCAAAATCTGTAACTTTTATTCTCCCATCGGAAGTTATCATGATATTTTGGGATTTTATATCCCTGTGGACTATTTTATTTTTATGGGCACATTCCAAAGCATCACATATTTGTATGCCCATTTCAATTACCTCTGTAAGAGGTATTGGGGCTCTTTGCTTTATCAGTTCCTTTAAAGTATCGCCCTCTACATATTCCATAACTATATAGTATAGGCCGTCTTCTTCACCTACATCATAAATTCCTACTATATTCGGATGAGATAGGCTTGCCGCAGCTTGCGCTTCTCTCCTAAACCGCCTGACAAAATCCTCATCTCCGGCAAACTCTGATTTTAACACCTTTATGGCTACGATTCTGTTAAGTAAGTTGCATCGCGCTTTGTAAACTACAGCCATACCCCCGCCACTGACTTCCTCCAAAACTGTGTATCGGTTTCCTAAGATTTTTCCTATCATAGTTCTCACATCCCCACTTTGTCCGCTATGATTATACCTACAGTAATATTGTCTTCTCCACCTTTCAAATTCGCTTCTTTTATAAGCTTTAAAGCCGCCTGTTCTGGCTCTAAACCGCAGACAATGTTTTTGATGCTGTCATTATCCAACATATTCGTCAGACCGTCACTGCATAAAATTATTATGTCATTATTTTTTAAATCAAACTCCAGAATATCCGGCTCTATGAATTCATCAGTACCCAGAGCTTTTGTGATTACATTTTTCATCGGATGGGTTTTAGTTTCTTCCATAGTTATACGACCTTCTTCGGCCAATTGCCATACAAGAGAATGATCCTTGGTCAACTGCTCCATATGATTCTCTCTGATTCGATATGCCCGGCTGTCGCCTACATGGCCTATATATAGGCATCCGTTATGAAGTAGGGCTATTGTTATTGTAGTTCCCATACCTGATAACCCGTGATTTTTTAAAGATAATGAAAGTATTTTGCTATTCGCCTTAACTATAGAGGACTCCAAAATCCTTTTCACTTTCTGGGTATCACAATCCTGGGACAGGTTGCTGTTAATATATGAGGACACTTCTTTAACAGCAATTCTACTGGCAATCTCTCCGCCCTGATGACCTCCCATTCCGTCAGCGACTATATAAAGCTCAGGAAACTCGTAGCCTTTCTGCGGAAAATAAAATGCATCTTCATTGTTTAATCTGACTTTCCCCACATCACTCTTTATTATACCAATCATTGTTTCACCTCATTAATAAACTTCGCCGGAGTTGACCACAGGCTGCTTCTATATCACCGCCCATTTCCCTTCGAACAGTTGTCGAAATACCTTTATCCGAAAGTATTTTCTCAAACCTGCGGACCTGAGAGGGAGCACTTCTTTCAATATTTTTTCCTTCCACCGGATTAAGAGGTATCAAATTTACATGACATAACAGATCTTTTAACAGATTTGAAAGTTCCTGGGCGCATTTTTCCGTGTCATTTATCTTAGAAATCAATGCATATTCAAAAGTAATGCGCCTTTTTGTTTTTATTATATAATATTTACACGCATCTAACAATTGTAAAATTGGATAGCGCTTATTTACAGGCATCAGGCTGTTTCGTATAGCATCATTTGGTGCATGTAAAGAAACCGCCAGAGTTATGGGCATACCTTCTTCTGCAAGACGAATAATCTCTGGAACTATCCCACAAGTGGATACGGTTAACCTTCTGAAACTAATATTGAAAGCCAAGGGCGAGTTCATGACCCTTAAAAAATGTATCAATTCATCATAATTTAAGAGCGGTTCACCACTTCCCATTACAACTACTCGGCTTACTTTCTCATTTGAATCTCTTTCTATGGTAAGAACCTCATCTGCCATTTCACTCCAAGATAAATTTCTTGCCATTCCCCCTTCTGTTGAAGCACAGAAAACGCAACCCATTGGGCAGCCTACCTGGCTGGAAATACAGGCAGTAATTCCAAAGGAATACTTCATTTTAACACTTTCTACCAAATGCCCATCTTCCAGTAAAAAAACGTATTTTACTGTTTCATCAAGTGCTGATTTGTATTTTTTGAATATATTTATCATACTTATATAGGCACGATCTTGCAGTTTGCCTATTAAATCTTTAGGTATGTCTGTCATTTTTTCAAATTGAGTTTGCCCTTTATATATCCATTTAAAAATCTGTTTTGCTCTATAGGCCGGCTCACCCATTTGTTTAAAAAATTCTTCCATTTGAGTTAATGTATAGCCTTTTAAGTTGATTTTTCCCATTGATAACCCCTCAAACCTTGACCTTTTTTAAACGCGCAATAAAAAACCCGTCAGTTCCATGAATATTAGGGTATAATGTAATTCTACCATATGGTTTATTGATATTTTTATGAAGTTTTTTCGGTAAATACAGTCTTAAATCATCATAAATAAAATACTGATTTTTTGCAAGCAACCCGTCCACGATATTTTCGTTTTCTTCCGGATCTATGCTGCATGTACTGTAAACTAAAATGCCTCCGGGTTTTACGTACTTTGAACACACTTCAAGAATCTTCGCCTGTCCCTTTTTTAAAGCCCGTATATCTTCAGGTTTTTTGGACCATTTTATGTCCGGTTTTCGACGAATAGCACCGAGCCCTGAACAGGGAGCATCAATGATAACCTTGTCAAACTTATTAAACATATCCGCGTTAGGGGTTTTCGCATCTCTTACCTCAGGCACTACAATAGTTGCTTTCAAGCGCTGGCAGTTCTGCTCTATAAGCCTCACTCTGTGAGGATGAATATCCCATGCGATTATTTTACCCTGGTTTCTCATAATTGCAGCCATATGAGTAGTTTTACTGCCCGGTGCCGCCGTTACATCCAACACTTGATCATGATCTTTTACCCCGGCCGCCAGAGATACCATAATTGAACTCTCGTCTTGCGGAGTAAAAAGTCCATCAGTAAAACTTTTCAGTTGATTTATAGGAGGTGATTTTAAAATATATAGGGCCTCTTGTGCGAACAAACCGGGTAACACACAAACGTCTTCAGCGGACAATTGTTGCTCTAATTCTGTTTTAGTGGTGAGTAGGGTGTTAACCCGAATACATAACTTCGGTCGCTCATTCAATGTTCTACATAATCCTTCGGTGAAATCCGATCCAAATAATTCTAACCATCTGGCTATAAGCCAAGGAGGGAAAGAGTAATAGACAGATAAATATTTTTCAAATTCTGTCTTTTTATCCGGATATGTTATCTCATCTTTTTTTCTAAGAGCGTTTCTTAAAATTGCATTGGTGAAATTTGCAGCCCTTTTTCCTTCATGCTTTTTCACCAGATTGACCGATTCGTTGACTGCAGCAAAATCCGGTACCTTGTCCAAGATAAAAGTCTGATAAATGCCTAACCTAATAGCATTTTTAACAAATGGTGATATCTTCGACAGCTTTATTTTGGAAAATTGTGACATTATATGATCGAGTCTAAGCTTATTCTGTATAACACCGTAGACCAATTCAGTAATCAGTGCTCGATCTTTTTGTTGAATATCCGGAGTTAAATATCGGTTTAAAAGTAGGTTGCTATACGATCCTGCCCGGGTTTTTATCAGTATGAATATTGCCAGTTCTCTAGGGCTAACCAATTTATTTATAGCTCCTTCCCGTTTAAAAAAAACTCAATTGCTTCAATTACTTTGACCAAATCTACCTTTGTATTTTTACATGGTCCTTCCGGTCTTATGTTTAAAACTCCCATCACCGGTAAGGGATTTGTGTCAAGAATACCTTCAGTCAAATCCCTTTCACATGCTATGGCAATAATGGCTTTAGGCTTATTGTCAATTACTATTTTTCTGGCCAAAGTTCCACCAGTTACCACCGCCAGATTCACACAGTAATCTTTACTTATCTTCCAAAGTTGGTCTATATCACATCGTCCGCAATGCCGACAATTGGATACATCAGCCGTAACTTTATATGGGCAGTCCCATTTTTGTAAACAATGGGGTGCAAGAATAAGTATGTTTTCCGGACTCAGACTATAACATCGGCTTTGAAGCAATTTATTATTTACTTCAATATAGGAGCTTTTAATAACACCCTTGGGTATGTGAAGGGCTTTCCCCAAGGCTAATGCTAAAGGAAACAATATATTCAATGAAGCATTCATTAAACCTTCAAGGCCAAAAAAGGTTTTTACATGCCATAGAGTCATAACCACCCCAGCCAAGCCCATACTAACGATTAATATGAATAAACTTAAAAGGGCGATTATAACTAACAATATATAACGATACCAGTATCCAAATCTATTGTAATAAATAAGAATTCCTGCCAAAATCATTCCTAAAATCAATAGTACGCTGGCAGAAAGTAAACCAATAAAAACTCTTTTTTTAATTTTTACGGTTTCTCCGTTTCGATTAAGCATCAGCAAAGGGATCTCCCTCTTTTATTTTATGACCCGCTAAATACTCTGTTGCTTTCATTCGTTTTCCACCGGCTTTCTGGAGTTCAGTTACGAGGATATAACCATCACCGGTACCCACAACAAAACCTTCATTTTTTATTAAACCCATAAACTTGCCCGGAGCAAGTTCTTTTCCAATTGAATATGGTCTCGCCTTCCATATCTTAATCTCACAATCATTCCTTACGGTATATGCCCCCGGCCAAGGGTATGTACCTCTTATAAGATTATGAATCTCTTGGGTATTTTTTAACCAATATATTTTTCCATCCTGTTTTTTTAGCATTGGAGCATAGGTTGATTTTTCATGGTCTTGAGACTTTCGAATCAAATTACCGGATTTTATGTGTGAAAGAGTCTTGAGTAAAAGATTTCCGCCTAAGTGTGATAACTCTCTAAAAAGATCATAGGATGTCCATTCTTGTCTTATCGCTATTGGTTCCTGAAGAAAAATATCCCCGGTATCCAATCCTTCATCCATCCACATGGTTGTCACACCAGTCACTTTCTCACCGTTTATAACAGCCCATTGGATTGGTGCTGCACCTCTATATTTAGGCAGCAACGAAGCATGAACATTGATACAGCCTATTTTAGGTACTTCTAGTACCTGCCTAGGCAATATCTGGCCAAAAGCAACAACTGTGATTATATCAGGTTCCAGGGAAGCAAGTGTATTAATAAATTCTTTTTCTTTAACCTTTTCAGGTTGATAAACTGGAATACCATATTTCAACGCCAATGCTTTTACCGGTGGCGGAGTAATTATCCTCTTTCTGCCCACGGGACGATCGGGCTGCGTGACCACTGCCATAATATCTATCTTCGCTTTTATTAACATTTTAAGTGGTGTGGCGGCAAATTCAGGAGTGCCCATAAATACAACTCTCATTTTCATCCCTCACTGTCAGGTTCTAGAAATTTGATGGCTTTATCTACAAAAAGCTCTCCGTCCAAATGATCTATCTCATGGCAAAAGGCCCGGGCCAATATTTCTTCTCCTTCTATTTCGATAGGCTTCCCCCATTTATCTTGTGCTTTCACTTTAACTCTCCTAGGTCTGGACACTTCACCTACAATACCGGGAATGCTCAGGCATGCCTCAGGTTTAATTATCTCTCCTTCTCTTTCAACTATCTCAGGATTAATCAGTTCAATTGACCCTTCTCCCGCATCTATAACCACTACCCTTTTTAATATACCTACTTGCGGCGCTGCCAGGCCTACACCATTAGCATCTCTCATAGTTTCAAGCATGTCGGATATAAGAGTATGTAGGCGTTGATCAAACACCTTTACCTTTCTGGATCTTTTCCTTAAAACTTCATCGCCATATTTTCTGATTTTTCTTAACGCCATTATAGCTCCTCCTACATTAAATCCTGTGGTTCGATATCCCAAGCCATATATACCTGTCTGTTTTTATTCAATGTCTGCATGTGCTCACAGATATTTATTAAGGTTTGTATTTGTTTACTTTTTAATAAAATATTATACCTGTAATTCTGTTTAATCTTTGACCTTGGTGCGGGCACAGGACCATAGATTACTACATCGTGGCTGTAATTTTGATATAATATTTCCCTTACCTCTTCAGTCTCTTTTTTAATCAATTCTTCATTGCAACCTTTAAATATAACATTTAGCATGTAACAAAACGGAGGATAAACAGCTTTATGTCGAACTTTGAGTTCATCTTGGTAAAAACCTGTTATGTTAAGATCACAGGCTGCTTTTATAGCAAACGCTTCGGGTGCATATGTTTGGACATAAACTATACCGGGGGTATCCCCTCTACCTGCCCTACCTGCTACTTGAGTTATCAATTGAAACGTCCGCTCACCGGACCTGAAATCCGGCATATTGAGAGTTGTATCGGCACTTATAATACCAACCAGTGCAACATTAGGAAAATCAAGACCTTTAGCCACCGCTTGAGTGCCTATCAATATTTGAGCTGCACCTTTTTTGAAACTCCATAGCATTTTTTCCATGGAACCCTTTTTAGAAGTAGAGTCTGAGTCAATTCGAAGAGTGCTATATTCAGGGAATATTTTTTTTACTTCCTGTTCCACCTTTTCCGTTCCCGCTCCAAAATACCGTATATTTTCACTTTTACACTTTGGGCAAATATCCGGAGCTTCTACATTATAACCACAATAATGACATCTTGCGCTTTTATCTTCAAAATGATA
>CAZFME010000001.1:27483-66494 GCA_964520055.1 uncultured Clostridia bacterium | reverse complement strand
TCAATTCTTCAGAAAGCGAGCGGGGAAGACCCGCTTTTACCCCGGCTTCAATCATTGCTTCCATCAATAGATACACATAAGCCGGACCGCTTCCCGAAAGGCCTGTCACCGCATCCATCATCGTTTCTTCCACCATTGATACCTTGCCTATGGAAGTAAATATCCCTTTTGCAAAATCCCAAGCCTCTTTTTTGGCGTAACGACCAAGTGCAATAGCAGTGGCCGATTCCTTTACCTTGCATGAAGTATTAGGCATGGCCCTGATTACTTGTATTTTTTTACCCAAGCTGTTTTCTACAAATTCTGTAGTTATTCCGGCAGCCAGAGTAATTATGACGTGATTCATCGTCACCCATTTTTGAAGTGTTGTAAGCAGTTCACCTACATCCGCCGGTTTCACGGCAATTATCAAGTACCTGCACTTTGAAACTATTTCTTTATAATCCCTTGTAGTATTTACTTTGTAATTTTCTTGGAAAAAGTGCAGCCTGTCATCGTTCTTTTTATTAGTTATATAAATGTTTTCCGGTAAAAACATGCCCTGAGCCAAAATCCCATCCAACATGGCCTCAGCAATGGACCCAGCACCAATTATACCGATGCATTTTTGCTTTTGCACTTTATTTCCTCCTATCGTTATTTTAATTCTACATTACAAAAACAAAAAACCCCTCGCCTACTATAAAGGGCGAAAGGTTGCTTTCCGCGGTACCACCTTTGTTGGTTTTTAAACCCACTCAGAGGTACGCCTCGAATTTCCTCGAGGTTATACCCTCCCCTTGTTAACGGTGGGGAAATTCCGTTTTGGCTCATCACCATAAGCTCCAGGGCGGGTTCAGAAGATTCTTTGCGCAAAAACCTTTCAGCCAAAGGGTTTTTTCTCTTGGGCGCTATCCCTCTTCTTACTTTTCCCTCTCAACGCTTTTAAAGTATGCGCGTTGTTGAATTACATTATATCATCTTTCTAGCCAGTGTCAACAACAAAAAATAACAACCCACAAGCACCTTATCCAAGCGATTATTTCTTTGCTTGCTGGAGAACCAGCACTCAGTAAAAGAAACAGCCCGTATTATCGGGGTGTCTGAGCGCTGGATTTTGAGGTATGTTAATCTAATTTCACAAGAACAACTAGAAAGGTTTTTATTTGAAAAAATCTTGAATTCATATAACTTCTGTATAAGTATTGGGTATGAGATAACAGTGTCTAAGTTTGCTTTATTAGTAATTTATAGGCCTCATTCCTCGAAAGTCCCAATTCTTCGGCGGCTTTTTTTAAAGCTTGTTTTTTAGTAAAACCTTCGGTGATTTTTTGTTGCAAGATTGATTGAAGTACATTTGCCAATTCTTTTCTAGAAAGTTGATGCTCAGCTACAACATTTTCCGATTTTTGCTCAGGATGTGCACCTTCTACAACAATAACCATTTCACCCCGCGGAGCTTCAGTGTTAAATCTTTCGATTATTTCTTCAATTGTGCCTCGAATGAATTCTTCGTGGACCTTGGTCATCTCCCGGGCGATGGTAACCCGGCGGTTCCCCAGCGTATCCTTAATGGCTTTTAGCGTTTTTATTATACGGTGAGGTGCCTCGTAAAACACCAGAGTCCGCTCCTCCAATGTTAGCTCCGAAAGTCTTTCGTTTCTCTCTCGAGCTTTCTTTGGCAAAAAACCTTCGAAGATAAATCGCTTGGTCGAAAGGCCTGAAGACACCAAGGCACATATAGCTGCCGCCGCACCGGGCAACGGTACCACCTTTATACCTACTTCAATGGCATCTTTCACCAAATCTTCTCCAGGATCCGAAAGCGCAGGAGTTCCGGCATCAGTAACCAGGGCAATGTTTTTCCCTGCTTGTAAAAGGGAAATCAACTTAGGCCCCTGTATTCTTTTGTTATGTTCGTGATAGCTTGCAAGAGGGGTTTTTATTTCAAAATGGTTTAAAAGTTTTATGGTTACCCGGGTATCCTCAGCAGCTATTAAATCCGCTTCTCTTAATATTTTTAAAGCTCTTAAGGTAATATCCTCTAGGTTACCTATTGGTGTAGGGCACAAATACAAAGTGCCTTGCTTAGTCATTTTTATCCTCCGGTTGTTTTCCAAAATATATTTCTTTTATTTCGTCGGTATAATTGCCGTCATTGTTATATACCACAAGAGGCGGAAGGATTTTTACACCGGGACCGGCACCTTTTTGTGCCATTGCCAAAAACAAATTGGGTCTGTTCCCGGCTTTGGGATGGATGAAACGCAATATTTTGGGTTCCAGGTCTTGGGCTTTCATCTCATATATAGCGTCAGCCAGTCTTACAGTTCGATATACCATGTAAAGACGACCGCCGAATGTCAAAAGTTCCCAAGCTGCCTTGACCACATCCTGTAAAGAAGTGGCCACCTCATGCCGGGCTATGGCTAAATCCGGATTGGGGCTGATTTTGCCTTCGTTTAGAGTCATATAGGGTGGATTCGTCACCACCACGGAAAAGCTTTGCCGACCATAAATATTGGCGGATTCCTTTAGATCACCATGGACAATTTTTATCCGCTCTTGAAGTTTATTCATCTTTACACTTCTTACAGCCCGGTCGAAAGCCTCTTGAGAGATCTCTATTCCTACAATCTCCTTAGCATCGGTTTTGGCTGAAAGCAAGATTGCAATCACACCGCTTCCGGTACCAAGATCCATTATTTTATCCTGTCTCCCTGCCTTCACAAAATTAGCCAGTAGCACCGCATCTATAGCAAATCGGTAAGAATTTTGATGTTGGATTATTTTTAAACCCTTACACAATAAATCATCTATATGCTCACCGGGGTATTTTAAAAAACTATACACTCTACTCCGCCTCTGACTTAAACATTGACTTTATTATATCAGAGGCTGCTTTTATTGACAAACTTCAAAAAAAAGCCCCCCTTAACGGAATGTTTTCCGAAAAGAGAGGCTGCCATGCATAACCGGTGGCAGTCGATTGTCACCAGAAGTTGCAGGCTGATTATTTTGTTTTTATGCCTTTACGTGCGGTGATGAACTCTCGGGTACGTCGGGAGTTACAAGGGATACGATGATGGTTACAACTGCTGATATTACGACACCCCACAGGATTCCCAGTGGCGAAAGGGAAATAACTGAACCGGCAATGATGCCGAGGCGTGCACCCCAAGGGGTAATCCGGCTGTTTTTAGTTCCCATTTCAAAGGGATCCCCGGTCTTCTTCCAAAGAAGTCCCACTAACAACACCGGTACAATCCCGCCACCCGCCATGGTATAAGCTTTGGAGAAGAGTCCAATGATGCTGTTGGAATAAATAGCCGCCAGTGTAGCGAATACACCTACTATAATAGTAATATACTGAGCGCATCTGACAAGTTGCTTATCATCTAATTGTGGAGCAAAAGGCCTTATCAGGTCATTGACTATAATAACCGCCGCTGAGTTCAGGTTGGAGTCGGCACTGGACATGGCCGCTGCTAGTATTAACGTAAATACTACTGCCAGCACCCAAGTGGGTGTATAATTCATCATGAGCCAAGGCATGGCCTGGTTTGGATTTTCCAGGGCGGGATTTAAAGTTTTAGTCACTAAACCCACTAAGGATGTCAAGCTCACAAAAACAACTGCAGCTATACCGCTGACAAACATTCCCCGGCGGGCGGTAGTGGCATCTTTAGCCGCAAAGCATCGTTGCCAGTATATTTGAGCAGCAAGAATTCCAAAACACCCTGTGATAAAGTTTTTAAATATTACACCAAAAGGTACATTGCTTATAGTTCCAAGTTCCGCGGCCCCAACCTCCGCCAGTTTTTGCTGCAGGACGCTCAAGGAAAAATTTACCGGAGCAAGGGCATAGCCGTAAAATATTAAAGCAAAAACTACTACAATGATTCCTTGTAAGAGGTCAGTCCACACTACTGAATATATTCCACCTAAAAATGTATATACGATAAATACTACATTGAATAACATTATTATAGGAATCGGATTGGCTCCGGTAAAAGCAGCGAAGATATCTCCCATTCCTTTCCCCTGTCCTCCTACCCATGCTATCATAATACAGGCTGTAAGGGCTCCCACCAATGCTCTTGTAAACTTATCCCTAACTAAGAGATCATCCATCATTTCAGAGAGGGTATTGTAGGTGAATTTTCCGGCTAAACCAGCAAAAATCAACGCAAATATGATCTTTGAGCCCTGTTCCCCAAAAACGAAAGGAATATCCAACATACCTATTTGGTAACCTTGAGCCGCATGGCCTATAAAGTTTCCAGCTCCCATAATAGTGGCGATATCGGTAAACAGTATTAGATATAAGGGCAGGGTCCCACCGGCAATGGCATAGTGAGAAAAGCTTTGGCTGGCTTCGTCTTTTACCTTCAAGGAAATCCATAAGAAAATTAAGCAAAATACCACCGTGATAGTCCAAACAATCGCAGTAAGACTCATTGATCTACCTCCTTTGTTATTTTTGCATATATTGTGTCAAAACAGAAATCTCCGAAAGTTCCACCTCCCCTTCCACTATAACTACTTATTTATAAAAGCGGGTTAACGCTTTTATAACCTGATTCACTGGGAGTTTTCGGATATAATTGTAAGGCTTCGGCAGGCAACGGTATCTTCAGAAAACCTGATTTACTACCGTCACCAACTGCCGATTCAAAATTCATCTTTACGCCAATCTCCCTAAGTCCTTCAAAACCTTTTCCAAGGCCGACATGGTGTCATCATCAGCCAAACCCAAGGGTGGCCGCAATCCTCCTACGGGAACATCGATTAAGTTAAGTGCAGCCTTGACCGGAATAGGGTTGGTAATTGCAAACAATGTCTTGAATATGTTAAAAAGCTTTAAGTGAATCTGCTCAGCCTTTTGGGCATCCCCTTTTTCAAAGCTTGTTATCATTTCTTGTATCTCACTGCCTACTACATGTGATGCTACGCTGATGACTCCTTTTGCTCCTACTGCCAGCATAGGCAGAGTGAGACTGTCATCACCGCTGTATACTGTAAGCTTAGGGGCCAATACCCGAATTTTGCTTGTCTTATCCAGGTTGCCGCCTGCATCCTTTACTGCGACCACATTCTTTATCTGAGAAAGTCTGGCCAAGGTCTCAGGCTCGATAGTCACCGCCGTCCGGCCAGGGACGTTGTAAGGCACTACAGGAATATCCACTGCCTCGGCAATGGACTTGAAATGTTGATAAAGTCCCTCTTGAGTCGGTTTATTATAATATGGTGATACTAAAAGCAGGCCATCCACTCCGATTTTTTCGGCTTTTTTTGATAGTTCAACACTGTGTGAAGTTGAGTTGCTGCCGGTACCCGCTATGATCTTGGCTCTTTTGCCGGCTATCGATTTGCTGGCTTTAAACAATTCCAGTTTTTCTTCGTCGGACAGGGTAGGGGATTCACCGGTGGTCCCCGCCACCAATAAAGTATCTGTGCCTGTTGTCAAAAGATGTTCTATTAAAATTTCAAGAGCTTTATAATCTATATTTAGTTCCTCATCAAACGGCGTCACCATAGCAGTTATGACTCTTCCGAAATCCATCTATATCTTCCTCCTTAAATCTTTCTAATGAAAGTTTATTCATATTTATATCCAGTAAAGTTCTACCATTAGTAATTACATCACATAAAATCCTACCGGTAATGGCTGAAAGTGCGATACCATCACCCTCATGACCGGCAGCCATGTAAAATCCCTGTATCTGAGGCACCTTTCCGAGAATGGGTAGACCGTCCGGGGTGTAAGGCCTGAGGCCTGCGAAACTCCGGATAATACTTATACCATTTAAGGCCGGTACCAATTTTACCGCATGTTTCAAGACTGCACGTAAGGCCCGGTGAGTAGTGCTTTTATTATATCCCACAAACTCACGGGTGCCACCTATTAAGAGATTGCCATTTTCAGTCTGACCTAGGGACAGACCTACTCCTAGCCGTGCGGATTCATCGTTGCCCAAGAGCTCCGGACGGAATTTGGCAGTGATATATCGAGCACAGTTCACATCCCCGTGAATCAGTGGAGCCACCGGTTCTGTCACAATGATTTGACCGCGACGGGGTATTATGGGAATGTCAAGACCCACCATGGCCCCGATGTAGGGAGCATATACTCCGCAGGCATTGACCACATTATGGGTATTTATGTTCCCTCTGTCGGTCACTACTGAACATACCTGCCCTTTTTCCAGCTTTATGCCTTTTACTTTGGTGCCAAGCATTGTTTGAGCACCGTGTTTTTTAGCCCCCTGAAAAAATCCTAAGGCAAGATAAATAGGATTGACTTCTCCATCCATGGGGCTGTATGTAGAACCCACAATATCCGGGGCAAATGCCGGCTGCCTATCTCTTGCCTCATCCTTATCAAGCAACTGCACTGCAAGGCCCAATTTATTTTGTCTTTCTACAAACTGCTCCATGACCTTCCACTGTTCCTGTGTGTAGATAACGATCATGCCTCCATCGTTTTTATACTCTATATCTAGATCCAATTCTGCTTGTAAATCGGGAAAGAGTTTTGCGCTTTCCAGTGCCATCTTTAGGTGTAAGCCCGGATTTTTGGATTGTAAAAGCACTGCCTTGTCACAGGCACCGGAAGTGCCTGAGGCAATATCGTTTTGTTCCACCAGTGTCACCAATACTCCTCTTTTTGCTAGGTGATATGCCACAGAACAGCCTATAACCCCGCCTCCGATTACTACTACATCTGTTGACTGCATGGAGGTTCCCCTTTCATATTCTACTTGCAATATTTCATATTTAATTTGTAATAATAGCAAATCTCATGCCAAAAAATATCAGCCCTCTTTCGGGCTATAATGGGTTTTTAAATATTTCTTTTTCTAATTATTATAAGCGTTGACGAGCAATACCGAAGAAATATTTAGAAAACACCAGTGCTATTGCGAGGTTCTAATTTTTAGAACAAGGTTTCTAGATTTTAAACATAAATATGTCTATAATTTAATCTCATACCTCTTTATCTTGTTATAAAGAGTAGCTAAGGAGATCTTTAAAGCCTTGGCGGCTTTTTGCTTACCCTCTACACTCGTCCCGTATTCTTCAAGCGCCTTTTTTATCATTCTGCGCTCCATCTCCGCAATCGGTAAAATTCCCCCCTTGTTTCTGGTTCTTTTTTTAAACCGGTCAAAATATGGCAGTAGCAAATCTTCAGTAATCCACTCCCCTTCGGCCATGAGAATGGTCCTTTCAAAAATGTTTTTAAGCTCCCGCACATTGCCCGGCCACTCATAAGACAAAAGCAGTTCCTGAGCTTTGTTGGTCAGGCCTTTAACGTTTTTATAGAATTTGCGGTTGAATTCCCGAATATATATTCCGGCAAGTACTATTATATCCTCCTTTCTTTCCCTAAGTGGGGGTATGTGAAGATTGATGACATTGAGCCTAAAGTATAGGTCTTCCCGGAAACGGCCTCGTCGGATCAGTTCCAATAGGTTCTGGTTAGTGGCGGAAATGATGCGGACATCAATTTTGACGGGTCGAGTACCACCTACCCTCTCTATCTCCTGTTCCTGAATAACCCGCAGGAGTTTGGCCTGAAGCATGGGGCTCATATCCCCGATTTCGTCTAGGAGTATTGTGCCACCACTGGCTAGTTCGAATTTTCCTAACTTGAGTTTTCCCGCTCCTGTAAAGGCTCCGGCTTCATAACCAAAGAGTTCGCTTTCTAAAAGGTTTTCGGGAATCGCAGCACAATTCACCTTAATAAGGGGCTTACTGTTTCTGGGGCTTTCTCCGTGAAGGGCATTAGCAAAAAGCTCCTTACCGGTACCGCTTTCACCGGTTATCAATATGGTGGAATCTTCTCGTGCAGCTTTTTTTGCTATATTAATTACACTTTTCATCACCGGACTTTGACATACAATGTCCTCAAAACCTCCCCATCCTTCATTCATTTTTTTAATCTCATCTTTCAAACCGTCGATTACCGACGTAGACCGTTTAAGTTCCTTGGTCAATTGAATTACTTCACTGATATCTTGAAACACCACTACGGCTCCGGTCATTTCACCGTTGACGATAACGGGAGAAGCATTGGAAATAACTTCTGCATTGGAGCCCACTGCTCGATTGGGTTTTCCTAAGCAGGGCTTGCCTGTTTTTAAAACCTCCGCCAAAGCACCATCAGGAGAAACATCGAAAACATTGCTGCCGATGCGCTTACTTGCAGGTATTCCGGTTATACGTGTATACCCTTCATTTACATATTGAATTATACCTTTTTTATCTGCCATCTGGATGCCTTCTTGAGCCGAGTTTAAAATTATCGACAGTTGCTCTTTGATCTCTTTTATCTTTAAAAGTTCTTCTCTGTCACGAATAACGGTAAGCATGATACTCGTAGTTCTAGCATCAACCAAGGCTGTGGAGTCAGATATTTCATCTTGTAGCTTTTGAACCAGCTTTTCATCTCCGGTTACCTCAAATACCACATCTAAGTTACGCTCTTGTATCATGATTTTCGGATCTTGAAAGCACTTTATACCCTTTTGCTCTGCTAACTTCAAGCCAGGGGCTGAAGGATTTATATCGGCGATCCCGTCGATTCTAATGTTACTAAAATCCTCCATTGTTTCTATCAAAGCCATGCCGCCTTTACCGGCTCCGATAATCCCCACAGATAATTCCCGCATTATTTAGCCCCCCCACGGTTATAGATAGGCTGTTAAACTAAGATTCAACGAAAAATATTAAATTCCTGCTAATTGAAATCAAAAACAAAACCCTACAGCTAAAAAAACTGTAGGGTTTTGTTCAAAATTCATCTTCTATCTCGGCCCGCCCCTGCCAAAACTAAAAGACGCAAAAGCTGCATCACTGACATCAGGGTAGCGGCCACATAGGTTAGAGCTGCAGCGCCAAGCACTGCTTTTACCGGTCCTACTTCACTCCTGTCAATAAATCCGTGATTTTCTAAAACCACCACCGCTCTGTTACTGGCATTGTATTCCACCGGCAAAGTGATAATTTGAAATACTACCGCCAATGAAAACAATAGTATTCCCAACATCATGAGTGTTTCTGCACGGAACAAAAGGCCGATGAAAAACAATGGAAAGGCCATTTGGGATCCGATACCGGCAGCCGGCACAATGGCATTTCTAAGGGCAAGCGGTGCATATCCCACATCATGTTGAATTGCATGGCCACATTCATGGGCAGCCACTCCGAGAGCCGCCAGGGATCTACCGTTATATACATCACTGGAAAGTTTTAATACCTTGCGCCTGGGATCATAGTAATCCGACAGTCTACCGCCCTGGATTTGGACGGAAACATCATGAATACCGCTGCATCTCAGTATTTCTTGAGCCACATCAGCTCCTGACATACCACTTCTGGCCGGAACTCTAAGATACCTTTCAAAGGTAGATGTAACTTTGGCCTGAGCGTAAATAGCCAGTATCATGGCAGGCAGTAATATTATCATGGTGTAATCCCAAAAAAACAAAGGAATCCCTCCTTTATGAGGATGTACCCTTAAGGGGTATATTTAATTATATAATATCTGCTGACTGGTGTTCAGTCAAGATTCAAGATTCATCTGCGTCCACTTCTTCTATGGGGAATTCAAGCACATCTTTGTTCTCATCCATTTGAACCCGAACCGTTTCTTGAGGTTTATATATGGAAATCACTGTTCCTTCACCGGTTGGGGTTATTACCCTATCTCCCACATTCGGACATTTGACCGAATTATCTTCATAAGATTCACTTTCATATTTCAAGCAGCACATAAGCCTACCACACAATCCTGATATTTTCACAGGGTTCAGTGACAGGTTCTGCTGTTTTGCCATTTTAATGGAAACCGGATCGAATTCACCTAAAAATGTACAACAACATATGCATCGTCCGCAAGGCCCGATGCCACCCAACATTTTGGCTTCATCCCTTACGCCAATCTGCCGAAGTTCAATTCTGGTGCGAAATACTGCTGCTAGGTCCTTTACCAGCTCCCGAAAATCTACCCGACCGTCTGCAGTAAAATAAAAAATCAGCTTGCTTCTGTCAAAGGTATACTCCACATCCACCAATTTCATATCAAGGCCGTGTTTTTCTATTTTTTCAATAGCTATTTTTTCCGCATCCAAGGCCTTTAGCCGGTTTTCCGTGACCATAGCCTCATCTTCCGGGGTAACCTCTCTCATTACATCTTTGAGTGGTGTTATAATGTCTTCTTCCCTAACATCCTTAGGGCCTGTTACCACTTCACCACATTCCACACCTCGGCTGGTTTCCACAATTACTTTATTACCTACTGACAACTCAAGGCCCCCGGGATTGAAATAATATACCTTCCCGGCTTGTTTAAATCTAACACCGACTACCGTTATCAATTAAACTACCTCCTCAAGACCCACAAGCAAATTGTACCAAATTAGATTCTTGTTGCCCCTGGATTTTACAGCTTTCAATTGTTCATGGATAATATCCAGGGCCTTAAGCGTGGAACCAACGGTAAGCACTGAAGCATACTTATTAATTACGGGTTTTAAATCCTGATTTATGAAGGCTGCCCTACCATTAGTTTTTGCAAGTAATACATCTCTATACAGTGAAATAATAAATTCTAGTATTTCCTCCGCCTCTGCATCAATATCCGAAAGTTCTCTGACATACCCGCCGAATCCGGTAAGCCCGGTTTTTTTTGTGGTATGAAGTAATATATCTGCAATCTTTTGCCTATGTTCCACCGAAAGGAAGGGCTCTATTTCAAGTTGAGAAAAATCTTGAATCTGACATCGAGATGTCACAGTGGGAATCAGTTGTTTGAGGTTGTTTGAAAGCAATATGACAATACTTTCAGAAATTGGGTCTTCCAATGTCTTTAATAGAGCGTTCTGGGCCTGGGGCGTCGTTGTATGAGCCTCATGCAGTATATAAACCTTTTTGGCACCTTCCATAGGTTTTTCCGTCAAACTCAATATCA
Source organism: uncultured Clostridia bacterium (assembly GCA_964520055.1). Lineage (GTDB taxonomy): Bacteria > Bacillota > Thermosediminibacteria > Thermosediminibacterales > Tepidanaerobacteraceae > DUNY01. The sequence continues at coordinate 55,540 of CAZFME010000001.1, read as the reverse complement.
GTTTTCTTACCTGTTCAATTTTTATCGAAGCACCGTCTGGATATACATGCACCAAATCAGGGTGGACTTTGCTCTGAATCTTTCGACATCCAGTGCAAAACCCGCAAGGGGCCAAATCCGTATTTTCACAGTTGACAGTTTGGGCAAGTTTCAAAGCTTTTTTTGTCGTTTCCTCGTCTGTACCCAAAAAAATATAGGCGTGTGATATGTTATTCAATATACCACCTCAAGCATAAAGATCAAGTAACAGACCGCGAATTTCATCCACTAGAGCCATTACCTTCAATGAATCCCGATTTTCAGAGAGCAGTTCTTCCGCCAAATTAATTAGTTTTTGATTGACGGTTTTTACAATTGAAAGTATTTTACTGCGCCCATAGCGAGCCGGAAATTTTTCTTCTTTGAAACAAAAACCTTGGGAAATGCACATTTTTAAAAATTCCGCTATTCTCTGCCTGTACTCCTTTAAATCTGACAGGGACATGTTTTTGGAAAGCCTCTGACCAATTTCATGGATGGCATCAAGTTCCAAGTCCATCCGGTTTTTTAAATGAATATTTTCAGCAACACTCAAATGCTTTGAAAAGCTCCGTCCTCCTTGGTCTGTATGGATCAACACATCCTTGGGCAGACCAAATTCCGGCGATAAACCCACCCTCATATCTTCACAAACCTCTCCACATCCATTACAAAAACCGTAGCTCCTCCTACGGATACCTCAACGGGATATGGCACATAGGCATCAGCCGGGCCTGCCGGAAACGGTGTGACAATTTGTTTTCTGGGACGACACATTTTTTCTATGGTGTCCAGGAGTTCTTCAATTCGTGCCTCCTCCACACCGATCATCAACGTCGTATTGCCGCTCTTTAAAAAACCTCCGGTACTGGCCAGCTTTGTTATACCAAATTTCTTTTGGCTCAGTTTTTCAACAAGCCGTCCCGCATCACTGTCTTGCACCACCGCCATTACAAGTTTCACAACCATCGCCCCTTTATATAATTGTTTGGTCGGGCTATTTTTTGTTCAAAATATTCATGTAGCTTTCTATATCTTTATTATACCTGATTTTTTAATCTCAAACAACATGGTTTCAAATACCTTTTCAGGGCTTTGTGAAGCGTCCACCAGTTTTATTCGATCAGGGTACATACTCTGGACCTTTAAAAATCCTTCCCTAACCCTTTTATGAAAATCCAATGCCTCTCTCTCCAATCGGTCCTTTTTTCCCCGGAGCCGTTTTAAGGATTGAGCGGGATCTACATCCAGGATTAATGTAAGATCAGGCCAAGTACCTTTTAAAAACCACCTGTTTATTTCTGTGAGTTCCCGTATTCCCAAGCCCCTAGCCCATCCCTGATACGCTAAGCTTGAATCCACGAACCTGTCACATAAAACTATATTGCCGCTTTCTAAGGCTGGGACGATAATTTTTTTGACCAACTGAGCCCGAGAAGCTGCATAAATAAGAGCTTCTGCCTCAGGTACCGGACTTTCGCCTTCCGAGGTCAGCACCACTTCCCTAAGTTTTTCTCCTAAAGAGGTACCTCCTGGCTCACGAGTTACCAGTACCTTAAAACCTTTGGATTTCAAATAATCGCTGATTTTTTTGACCTGAGTGGTTTTCCCCGCCCCGTCGGGCCCTTCGATGGTTATAAACTTTCCTCTCATAGGATCTCCTCTTCCATAACGTTTTGCGGAATACTTAAAGCTTTAATTTTTATAAAAATCGAGTCTGAAAACCATAGAAAAATTAATCTGAGGAAGCGTTATTGTCGAAAAACAGCAGTAACTCCGGCGAAAATAACGGCACCCCTCCCTAAAACAAGACCTGTTGCTCGGAACGGTCAAAGACCGTTTCCTACATAGTCCTGCACACTGCCCCTGCTACGTTTGACTTGTAGGGGCGGTCTTTGACCGCCCTCTATTGGAATAACAACGGTCTTGTTTAAAAGGGATCCTTTGCCGTCATCTTCACCTCAGAAGGATTTCCTACACTGTAACCATAATTTTACTGGGGAATAAATTAGTGCCATTCGCTATATTTAAATTTGAAAATATTTTTCATCATTATCATTATCGATGACCTAGGGACCATGAATGTTAGTAAATTAAATGCCTGGCACCACTTGAACGAATTCTCTTGAAGTTACACCTTGACAGTGTCCCCCGGACTTTAGCAAGGCTGCCAACACCTGTATATGTTCTTGTTCAATAACTTCGCCGGGCATGAGCAAGGGTATACCCGGGGGATAGGGGACCAATGCCTCTTTTATTATTCGCCCTTTGGAATGTTTCAAAGACAAGTATTCTCCCGGAGAATAAAAGGCGTCCCTGGGTTCCATGACTTTTCTTGGGAGTTTGTCTGGCCATTGTATGGATTTTTTAAGTTGGGCTTTTGCCTTTAGATCTGAAAGTGCTTTTATCAAGCGCAATATATCGCTTTTAGTATTGGAAAAGGTCACTAAAAAATAAATATTGTATAAGTCCGCATACTCGGCATAAATATTAAACCGTTCTCGGAGAGTTCTTTCCACTTCGTATCCCGTATACCCAGCATTGGATACGTTCACCATCAGTCTAGACAAGTCTATGTCGTAAATGCCATTCTGCCCTCGCATTTCCGGCCCCACACAGTAAAAAGGGGTAAATTTATTGATGTATCGCCTGGCGTTGTAAGCAAGTTCTAAAGCCCGCTCCGTTAAAGCTTTGCCCCCGGCTTGCATTATAGCACGGGCTAAATCCAAAGATGCCATCAAAATATATGAGGGACTGGTAGTTGTTACCAGCTGTAGGAAATATTGCAGCCGCTCTTGATCAATTCGATTGCCTTTAACATGCAGCCAAGCACTTTGGGTAAACGAAGTCAGCATCTTGTGCGGGCTTTGCACCCATGTGTCGGCAACTTCCCCTGCGCTCGCAGGCAGCGTGGAACTAAAACCGAAGTGTGGGCCTTGAGCCTCATCAACTAAAAGCGCACCTCTTTTTTTATGAACAACCTTGGAAATTGCTTGAAGATCCGGGCAAAACCCTTGATATACCGGGCTTGTCAATAACATCGCTTTTACTTTCGGGTTTTGCTTCAAGGTTTCAGTTACAGCTTGCGAAGTCACTTGTGTGTATATACCGAGATTTTCATCCTTTTCGGGCACGACATAAACCGGTCGGGCAGCGGTAAGGATTAAACCCGATAGCACTGACCTGTGACTTGCCCGGGAAATTAAAATCTCATCACCTGGTGCAAGTACCGCTCCCATCATGGCAATCACTCCCGAACTTGCACCATTAACTAAGTAAAAGGATTCATCGGCTCTGTAAAGCTGTGCAAGTTTTTGCTGAGCCCGTTTTATGGGTCCCTGGGGTTGATGTAAGTCATCCAAGCCGGGAATTTCCGTAACATCCCAATTATACAGGTTTTTCTTTAAATCCTTGAAAAGCCGCCCCAGCTCCCTGCCTTTATGGCCTGGCATGTGAAATCTGACTGGATCCCTGCCCTCGTATTTTCTCAGTGCCTCAAGTAGAGGCACTTCTATTTTCTTTTTCACCTTTATTTTCAAACTCACTTACTCCTAAAGATTTATTTTGATTTTGGCATAAAAAGGTCATCTGTGGCGGAACGGTCGAAGACCGTTTCCTACTATTTTTTGTTAAAGAGTAACTACTTACCTACAAAACATAAAAATCTACAAAGCGAGGCATCCTAAAATTGAGGTGATTATCATGGATTTTAAATGCCCACTTTGCAATGCTATGATAAATGTTAGCGAAAACTGCCCTCGGTGTGGAAATGCTATGGACGATAAAGGGCGTGTAGAAGATTATTTTGACCCTTATAATCCCTACCTTGACCGGGATCTGGTCACCATGGGCGAGCCGATCCACCAATGTATTCATTTGTTTTCTTGTCCCGATTGTGGTTATGACAGCCGCATGGTGGTAAATCAAATCCCCGTCTAATCTTCAGTGACCACAGCCATAGATGCTAAAAGGTCGTCCTTTTCAAGTTTTATCAGGGTTACACCTCTAGTATTGCGGCTCATCTTAGATATATCCGAAGCCATTATGCGTATCATGATACCTGAGGTGGTACACAACATAACTTCATCGTTTTCCCCTACCACTCGGAGTCCTGCCACGGGACCAGTCTTATCGGTTATCTTTTGAATTATAACACCTTTACCTCCCCGTGCCTGACATCTAAATCCGCTTTCATCAGTGCGCTTGCCGAAACCTTTTTCGGTTACTACCAGTACATCCTGCCCTTCGTTTACAATATCCATGGAAACTACTTTGTCACCCGAGCGAAGATTTATACCTTTGACACCTTGAGCGGTACGGCCTACAGCGCTTACATCATCCACACAAAACCTTATGCTCATGCCAAGATGAGTACCTAGGATCATTTGGTCTTCACGATCGACCAATCTCACTCCTATTAGTTCATCACTTTCTCTCAAGGTTATAGCTATAAGTCCCGTCCTACGTGAACTCGCATATTCTGAGAGTAGCGTCTTTTTAACAGTGCCGTTTTTAGTGGCAAAAATCAAATAACGGGCTTCATCAAAGTCCTTGATGGTTATCATTGCATTAACCCTTTCACCGGGTTTTAATGGTAGCAAATTAACAACGGCAGTGCCTCGAGCGGTACGGCCTGATTCCGGAATTTCATAAGCCTTTAATTTATATACATTCCCCTTATCCGTGAAAAACATTACTACATGATGAGTTGTGCCTACAAATATACGTTCTACAAAGTCTTCTTCCCGGGTGGTAATTCCAGTCACACCACGACCTCCACGCCTCTGGTTGCGGTAGGTTGACAGCGGCAGTCTTTTTACATACCCGAAATGAGTCTGTGTCAATACTATTTCCTCTTCCACTATAAGGTCTTCTATATCTAAGTCCCCTTCGTCATGGGTTATGCGGGTTCGGCGCTCATCGCCGAATTTTTCCTTTATCTGGAGTATCTCTTCTCGGATAATAGAAAGTACCAGCTGTTCATCGGAAAGCACTTTATTATAATGCTCAATTTTCTTTAGAAGTTCTTCATACTCAATTTCAATCTTATCACGTTCTAGAGCGGTAAGTCGCTTGAGTCTCATATCCAGAATAACCTGTGCCTGTTTTTCGGTAAGACCGAAGGTTTTCATAAGGGCGTCCCGGGCGGTAACATCATCCTTGGAACCTCTTATAATTGCTATTACCTCATCGATATGATCCAAAGCGATCTTTAACCCTTCTAAAATGTGTAACCTCTCTTTTGCCTTTGCCAAATCGAACTTGGTCCTACGTACAATGACATCCTTTTGATGCTCTAGATAATAATAAATCATTTCTCGAAGGTTAAGCACTCTAGGTTTATTATCTACCAGAGCTAGCATAATGGCTCCGAAAGTGTTTTGCATCTGGGTATGTTTGTAAAGTTGATTTAATATTATATGGGCATTAGCATCTCTTTTTAAATCTATAACAACACGGATTCCCCGGCGATCGCTTTCATCTCTTAGATCTGATATACCTTCTATTCTCTTATCCCGAACCAGTTCTGCAATTTTTTCTACCATTCGAGCCTTGTTTACCATGTACGGAATCTCGGTAACAATAATGCGATGGCGCGTGGAATCTATAGCTTCTATGGTGGCTTTTGCCCGCATCACAACAGAACCTCTTCCGGTACTGTACATGTCTTTAATACCGCTATAGCCCTTAATCAGACCTCCTGTAGGAAAATCCGGCCCTTTTATGACCTGCATCAGTTCATCAGTGGTGACGTCAGGATTATCAATCATCATAACAACACCGTCTATAACCTCTGAAAGGTTATGTGGCGGAATATTTGTGGCCATACCCACGGCAATTCCTGAGGATCCATTGACTAAAAGATTTGGAAAACGTGATGGCAATACACTGGGCTCCTTTAGAGATTCATCGTAGTTTGGAATAAAATCAACGGTATCCTTATTCAAATCTGATAGCATTTCCAAAGCTATTCTGGTCATCCGAGCTTCAGTATACCTCATGGCTGCCGGTGGATCTCCGTCGATGGAACCGAAGTTGCCGTGGCCGTCTACTAATAGTTTCCGAGTCGAAAAATCTTGAGCCAGACGCACCATGGCATCATATATGGCCGCATCACCATGAGGATGATAATTGCCCATTACCTCTCCCACGATGGTGGCTGACTTTCTATGAGGTTTATCAGGTGTCAGAGAGAGCCCATTCATGGCGTATAAGATTCTGCGATGTATGGGTTTTAAACCATCTCTAACATCAGGTAGAGCACGTCCTACGATAACGCTCATAGAATAGTCGATATAAGATTTTTTCATTTCATCTTCAATTTTTACGGGTACGATTTTGCCAATTGGTTTTGCCATTTAACTCCCCCCTATATATCAAGATTTTGAACCTCTGCAGCATGTTCAAAGATAAACTGTCGCCGGGGTTCTACCTTATTGCCCATAAGGATTGTAAAAATTTCGTCGGCTTCAACCGCATCTTCTAAACTAACTTTTAAAATTGTACGATTTTCAGGATTCATAGTGGTATCCCAGAGCTGTTCGGCAACCATCTCTCCTAAACCTTTAAAGCGCTTTATTTCCGCCCGGGCTCTACTATCACCTAAGTCTTTCATTACTCGTGAAAGTTCCTGGTCATCAAAGGCATAGTATTCCTTTTTGCCAATGACCACTCTATAAAGCGGTGGTTGAGCTATATATACCTTACCTGCTTTAACAAGTGGTTGCATATATCTATAAAAAAATGTCAGAAGCAAAGTGCGTATATGGGCTCCGTCCACATCAGCATCGGCCATGAGGATTATCTTGTGATAGCGCAATTTTTCAATGTCAAATTCATCACCGATACCGGTACCCAGAGCCGTAATTATAGATGTAATTTCTTCATTGTTCAAAATTCTGTCAAGCCGGGCTTTTTCCACATTAAGAATTTTACCCCGAAGGGGCAGGATGGCCTGGATCCGTGGGTCCCGTCCCTGTTTGGCAGAACCGCCGGCGGAGTTGCCCTCTACTAGATATAGTTCACAAAGCCTAGGATCTCTTTCACGGCAATCGGCAAGTTTTCCGGGCAAAGTAGAACGTTCCAGTACACTTTTCCGACGGGTGAGTTCTCGGGCTTTGCGAGCAGCCTCCCTTGCTCTGGCCGCCCCAATGGCCTTGTCCACTATGGTGCGTGCAATGGCGGGATTTTCCTCTAAAAACCGAGAAATTCCTTCACCCACTGTGGAATCCACCATGCCCCGCATTTCACTATTGCCCAGTTTAGTCTTTGTCTGACCTTCAAATTGAGGATTTGTGAGCTTGACGCTGAGTACCCCCGTTAGTCCCTCCCTCACATCATCGCCGGAAAGATTGGAATCCTGTTCTTTTAACAGATTCATCTTCCGAATATAATCATTTATACTGCGAGTAATTGCAGTGCGAAATCCACTTAAATGAGTTCCACCTTCATGTGTATTGATGTTGTTAGCAAAAGAAAGCACATTCTCAATATATGAATCATTATACTGCATAGCCACCTCTACTTCCATATTGTCCCGAGAGGCGCTCATGTATATGGGTTTTTGGTGCAGCACATCCTTATTACGATTCAAATACTGCACAAATGATACTATCCCACCCTCATAGTGGAACACATTGTTTTTACCAGTACGCTCATCAAATAGCTCAATCCTTATTCCCCGATTCAGAAAGGCTTGCTCTCTCATTCTCTGTGTCAAAATATCTGCGGAGAAAACTGTCTCTTCAAAAATTTTTTCATCCGGCATAAAAGTAATTTTAGTTCCAGTTTCTGCAGTATCGCCTTTTCTAAGAACTTCAGTTACGGGTTTACCGCGTTCGTATTTTTGATAAAACAAGCCACCATCCCGTTTGACTTCTACTTCCATCCAACGTGACAAGGCATTGACCACCGAAACTCCGACCCCATGTAGTCCTCCCGACACCTTGTAGCCACCACTGTTAAACTTTCCACCGGCATGTAACATAGTAAGAGCTACTTCCAAAGCTGATTTACCCACCTTTGGTTGAATTTTGACCGGAATACCTCGTCCGTCATCTTCAACGGTAACGGAATTATTACTATTTATGCTCACTTTAATATTTTTGCAAAACCCGGCCATTGCCTCGTCAATGCTGTTATCCACCACCTCATACACCAGGTGATGTAAACCCCGGCTATCGGTGGAACCGATATACATACTGGGACGGAGTCTGACATGTTCAATGCCCTCTAAAACTTCTATTTTATTTTCATCGTAAATGTTCTTTTTTTCCAAACTTACAACCTCCACTTAAAAACTATCTCAGCTTATTCATAAAATCTGCTCTTTTTGAAAGTGTAACAGAAGAAATAGGCGAAAATAACACTTTTTTATCCATTATTATGGCAGTCTTCTTGTCTTCATGCATATTTTGCCACAGCTTGCCATCATCATCATATACAAATCCTTCTTCCCGAGCAACCTGCAAAAACTCTGAGGTATCTTTTGCAAGTATAGCGCTTTTATCAAGAATCATTATTATATCCTTGGTCAAAACCATTTTATCACTGCCTATGTGGATAAACAACGCTTTTCCCCCTTTTTCAGTTTATATTCTGAATCTTTTATCATAAGTCTAGTAAAAATCTTCCTTAAATCTTCGTCATCGATACTCTGACATATATTATATATCACTTTCATGGTTTTTTCAGGAATTTCAAAATGTTGATCTTGTTTTGTCTCCAGAATCGGTTCCGGTTTTTTTATTTTTTCTATGTTACGTACTTGAAATCTAATATCTTTTACCAGAGGACGGGGTAAATTTGAATTAATATTGTCAATTAGCTCGGGCTTTAGAAAATAAAGTTGATGTATCCATATGTGATTTTCAACCCCAATGAAAAGTATGTTATTTTGCATAAAGACGGGTTTTGAAATCTCTGAAATTTTTTCCCCGACCATTAACTCGTAGTTCACAAAAATCTTGGCTTCCATAAGCCTTTTATCCAAACGAGATTTTTTCAGGGAATTCAGTAATATCGTTCCTATCTTTTCCAATTTTTATCACCTCAATACACCGGCCTTGACCGAGTATAAATGACTCTTTTCTAATATTTCTTCTGGTATAAATTTTAAGTCGGTGGTTGTGATAAATACTTGATGATCCTCCCGTTCCAAGATAAGCTGCCTACGATGTATATCAAGTTCCGACATTACATCGTCCAAAAGCAGAATAGGATATTCACCCTTTTCTGTGTATAACAGATCTCTATGGGCGAATTTTAGACACAGCACTATCAGTCTTTGCTGACCCTGAGAACCATAGCGTTTGACATCTTTACCGTCAATAAAAAAATCTATATCATCCCGGTGGGGACCTACTGTTGTATAACTCCGAAGTAAGTCTTTTTTGCGACATTCCTCAAGTTTGTTTTTAAAATTCGCTTTTATCGACTCAGGTTCACTAAAGTCGATCTCACTCCGATAACTTATCTTTAAATCAGTCCCCTCCCGAGTAAATTTTTTAAAATACTCTTCAGACATGGATGATATCCTTTGTAATAGCTTAAGTCGCTCATTTATCAGTTGTGAGCCAAATTCCGACAGCTGTTCATCCCAAGGATCCAGGGTTCTTGCTATATTAGACTTTGTTTTAATAGTCTTTAAAAGTGTATTTCGTTGGGCAAGCACCCGCTGATATCCCTGTAAATATTTATAAAAACCCGGTCTGACTTGATATATTAAACTATCTATAAATCTCCGACGACCTGATGGTTCACCTTTCACTAGATCTATGTTCTCCGGCGAAAAATAAACCGCATTTATGCTCGGAGCAAGCTCAGTCCACCGAGTTTTTATATTTTCACCCTCCATGATTTCCTTTTTACGGTCGCGATATAAAGTTACCTTGCGGTCAACAGGTCCAGTGCGCGTATTAAACAATCCTTTTAAAAAAGCCATCGGTCGGTCGTGTAAAATAAGTTCCTGCTCACGAAAAGCCCGAGCAGGTTTCAGTGCCGTTATAAAATAAATGGCCTCCAGAAGGTTGGTTTTTCCTTGTGCATTATCCCCATAAAAAACATTGATACCTTTTTTAAAAGTTACGTCCAGTTCGGAAAAATTTCTGAATTTATATAGTCTTAAATTGAAAAGATCCATGCTGTTCTACCTCCGGACCACTAGTAAACGATACCCAGCAAGTTCCACTATATCAAATTCCTTTAGCTTTCTAGACCTTTTGGTTTCAATTGTTCCATTTACTTTTACACTGCCTTCGGCTATGGCTATTTTGGCTTCCCCACCGGTAGAAAAGATGCCGGACCATTTTAGAAATTGATCAAGATTAATAGTCTCGGTCTTTATGAAAACCTTTTTCAAAAACTATCACCTCTGAGCTTTACCGGTAAAATAAAGTTTTTATGATTATCAGTCTCTAACGGGGTAATAATACAAGGTCCTGTATCGCCGGAAAAATCCAGTTTTATTTGAGGTGTCGATATTGTCCTCAAAGCATCAATAAAAAATCTGGCATTAAAGGCTATCACCAGTTCCTCACCTTCAATATCACATAATACCTCGTCAGAAATACTGCCTAATTCGGTTTCTGCTTGAACCTCTACAACATTATCTGCTATATTAAATTTTATTAAATTATTCTTGTTTCCTTCCCGTGCCAGGATATTGGCTCTTTCTACCGCCGAGTGCAGTTCTTCAGTAGATATTATCACAGTCGTTTTAGGTTCTACCTGCATTACTTTTTCGTAATCAATGAATTTGCCATCTAAAACCCTTGATGAGATTAATATTTTTTCTGTTACGAATTCCACTTGATTTTGGCCTGCATATAATTTGAAATACGCTTCATTATCATCTGAAAAAATTCGGGAAATTTCAAGCAGTGTATTGCCCGGCACAATAATTTTGAAGTAATCGTCATCAGTTGATTCAGCTTGGTTTAGTTCCTCGTAACGCCAAGCTATTCGAAAGCCATCCAATGCTACCATGTTCAAAATATTACTTTTATAGTCTATCAAAACTCCTGTCAACTGTGGTCGTGAAGTGGTATCATCAGCCCGAGCAAAGATGGTCTGTTTTATTATGTCTTTAAACAGCTTTTGCTTGAACTTAATTGTTTTAAATAATTCTGTTTTGGAAATTTCAGGAAAATCATCGGCATTAAAACATGGCAGTATCATATTAAACTTACCTGATGATATATGCACCTTATTTTCCTGGTGGATAAATTCGACCATTCCATTGGGTATTCGTCGAACTATTTCTGACAGGACTTTTGATCCTATTACAATATTACCCTCTTCTATTACATTTAATTTTTCAGGTATATTTTCAACTCTATATTCTATACCCATGTCAAGATCGGTTGCAGATAGATACAATGAATCATCACAGGCAAAAAACTTTATACCTGAAAGAATTGATATAGGGCTTTTTGAAGGTACAAACTTCTCCACAATGGAAATGCTTAAAATGAGCTCATTCCTATCAATTAAAAATTTCATTAAGATACCTCCAAAAAAAATTTAATATATATCATAAAAATATACTAATACGAATAATATATAAATTTAGTAGTAATAGTAGTAAGTGCTGTGGATATGTGGATAAGTTATGTGAATAAGTGATTTATGTGCGGTTTTACTGTGGATAACCTGTGGAAAATGGGTATAACTTTATTAACAGTACTAACAATAGCTGTGTATAGTCGAAAATTGTCCACTTATTATAAACAAGTTGTCCAAAGGATTTCCACAGGTTATCAACCATAAAGGATTTTTTTCTTCAAATTGTCTATAACAGCGGATAACTGGGGATCATTGCTAGCATCACGAGTAATCTTATCTCTAGCGTGTATGACTGTAGTATGATCACGACCACCAAACTCATCCCCGATTTTTGGAAGCGATAGATCCGTTAGTTCACAGCATAAATACATGGCAACATGGCGAGCAAAAGCCACGTCTTTGGTTCGTTTTCTGGATTTAAATTCATCAGGTGTGATACAAAAATAACTTCCGACCTCTTCCACAATTTGTATAGGTGTGACATTTTTTGGCTTTTCATCAGGAAGAATGTCTTTTAATACATGTTCAGCAAGTTTTAATTCAATAGGGCTATCGGTCAATGAAGAGTATGCCACTATACGGATAAGAGCCCCTTCCAATTCACGAATATTCGTTTCAATCTTGGTAGCAATAAAGTTTATAACATCATTGGGAACAACCAGGTTTTCCATCATTGCTTTTTTTTGCAAAATAGCAATTCGTGTTTCGAAATCCGGTGGTTGAATATCAGTGATAAGGCCCCATTCGAACCTGGATCTCAAGCGCTCTTCAAGTGTAGGAATTTCCTTAGGCGGGCGGTCGCTGGATATGACCAGTTGTTTATTGGCTTCATGTAGTGCATTAAAGGTATGAAAAAATTCCTCCTGGGTTCGTTCCTTGCCGGCGATAAATTGAATATCGTCAATAAGCAGTACATCAATTGTCCTGTATTTATTGCGAAATTGCACATTTTTGTCATCACGAATGGAATTAATGAGTTCATTTGTAAATCTTTCCGAAGACAGGTATACAACCTTGCAAGACGGATCCTGCTGTGTTATGTAATGTGCGATGGCATGCATAAGATGAGTCTTTCCGAGACCTACGCCACCGTATATGAAAAAAGGATTATAAGCCTTTGCCGGAGCTTCAGCTACCGCTTGAGACGCTGCGTGTGCAAAGCGGTTACTGTTGCCGACCACAAAAGTATCAAAGGTGTACTTATGGTTTAATGAAGGTGCAGTTTCATCAATTAAAGATTTTACTTCTGGGACATCATTTATAGAAAAATTGTCAAAGGAAACTGTTTCAGCATCAAAACCTTGTGGGTTGATTTTCAAAACAACGTTGATATTTTGTTTTAAAACTGAGCTCAAAATATCTTTAATGAGATTTAGATATCTTTTTTCCATGACGGATTTTGTAAAATTATTAGGCACTTCAACAACAGCGGTGTTTCCATCCAAAGCCGTAAGTCTTGTGGGTTTTAATACTGTATTAAAGGACATATCGTTATTTAGCTCATTGCTTAAAATTTTTAAAACATGTTGCCACAAATATAAAGGGTCAATAGACATAAAAAAACCTCCCTATAAGCGCGAAAAAATATAAACAAGACCACTTAAATAATAACAGATTAAATGATTTCATTCAATAAAGGAATATATAATTCAAGATTTTTTGTTTGTTAAGGGGAATTTCTTGACAGTCAATTGTATTATAAGTTATAATCTTAATAGTCAAAGCCAAGTTGTAAAAAACATCTTTAAATATTGGAGTCGGAGGTGGAGAGATGAAACGAACATACCAGCCCAAACGTAGATATAGAAAGAGAAACCACGGCTTTAGAAAGCGCATGATGAAAAAAAGCGGCAGAAATATAATTAAGCGGAGAAGATTAAAAGGCAGAAAGAGATTAACCGCCTAGTGTGCATAAGGCTTTTAAGCGGCCTTATAACCGGCCGCCTAGGCCTTTAATAAAAGTCAGTCTTTCGTCGGAGGATATGTTTATTGAAAAAATCCTTAAGATTAACAAAAAATTTAGAATTCAAGAATGTCTACAGATCGGGAAGGCGTTGGACCAGCCCTTTTTTTACTATGTACATAAAAAAAAATAATTTGGGTTATTCCCGTCTGGGTGTATCTGTATCAAAAAAAGTGGGAAAAAGCGTAGTGAGAAACAAGATAAAAAGGCGAATTAAAGAAATTATACGGACAAACTATGGCTTTATAAAGAATGGTTGGGATATTGTATTTTCCGTAAGACCTTTGTCAGTAGACTTGGAGTATACGAATATGGAAAAAGAAGTGAAAAACCTGTTAAAAAGAGGGCGTATATACAGTGATAAAAAGGTTTATAATTGTAATAATACTATTTTATAAAAGGTATATTTCTCCTTTAAAACCCAAAAGTTGCAGGTTTTATCCCACATGCTCGGACTATGCCCTGCTTGCCATAGAAAAATACGGGGTGGTTTCAGGTGGTTTGAAGGCTTTAAAGCGTATTTTTAAATGCCATCCCTTTAATCCCGGAGGATATGACCCCGTTTAGATATACTAAAAACGAATACAAGGGGGATCAACCAATGGCCTACTTTCAAGGTATAATGAAGCAGTTAATGGATTTGATTTTTGGTTATACAAATAGTTACGGTATCGCCATTATTTTGCTGACAGTTTTAATAAAGCTTATTCTGCTGCCGTTCAGTTTTATGCAGATTAATTCTATGAAAAAAATGCAGGAAATAGCACCAATGCAGAAAAAACTTCAAGAAAAGTATAAAAATGACAAAGAAAAATTAAACATGGAAATAATGAAACTCTACCAGGAAAATAAAATCAATCCAATGGGAGGGTGCCTTCCAGTATTAATCCAATTTCCTTTTATAATTGCTCTGTTTAGGGTGTTTCAAACCTATGATTTTGGTGGGGCTAGTTTTTTATGGATTAAAGACTTAAGTGTACCTGATGGGACATATATATTGCCCATTCTTGCCGCAGCTACAACTTACCTACAGACAAAAATCGCGACACCTGCCGGTACGGATAATCCCAATGCTTCAATGAGTATTATCATGCCACTGATGATTGGTTGGTTCTCGTTGAGATTTGCGGCGGGTTTGGCATTGTACTGGGTTGTAAGTAATGTTGTCCAGATTGTTCAACAGTTATTGTTTACCCGCCCACAAGCTATTGCCAAGGAGGATGTAAAATGAAATGAAGATCTTGGAGAAACAGGCAAAGACTGTGGATGAAGCTATCCAGCTGGCTTTGGAAGAATTAAACAAAAGCCGTGATGAGGTGGAAGTTGAGATTCTGGAAGAAGGAAACAGGGGAATTCTTGGTTTTTTATCCAAATCAGCTAAGGTTAAAATTACGGTAAAACCCAATCCCGAAGAAATAGCCAATAAATTTTTGGAAAAGCTTTTAAACTTCATTGACAGCCATGTAAAAGTTTCAAGTTTTTTTAAGGAAGATGTTTTAAACTTGGAAATTGAGAGCGAAGATGCCGGATTAATTATAGGTAAGCATGGAAGCACATTAGATGCCCTCCAATACCTTACATCTTTGGTTGTAAACCGCAACTCAAAAGATTTTGTAAGAGTAATATTGGATACAGAAAATTATAGGGGAAAAAGAGAAAAGACTTTGGAGCGCCTGGCAGTGAAAATGGCCGATAAAGTTAAGGAAACCAAAAGAAGTATTACCCTTGAACCAATGTATCCAAATGAACGTCGCATCATACATACGGCTTTACAACATGACACCAGGATAGCAACAAAGAGTATAGGCAAAGAGCCCAACAGAAGAATAATTATTTCATTGAGATAAAATATAGGGAAAAGCCCCAGGGCATAAAGCTTTGGGGCTTGTTTAAAAGTGAGGATAAATTATGAAGATAGTAAGCTATGATACCATAGCTGCAATTTCTACAGCTATAGGTGAAGGTGGCATTGGTATCGTTAGAATTTCCGGTCCCGAATCTTTTAAAATTGCAGAACGGGTATTCAGACCTAAGATAAAGCAGCATCTGTATGAATTTAAAAACAGAACATTGTATCTGGGGAATATAGTAAACTCGGAAAATGAAATCATAGATGAAGTGCTACTTGCAGTTTTTAAAGCTCCATATACTTATACCAAGGAAGACATGGTGGAAATCAACTGTCATGGAGGCTTAATAGCTCAGAAAAATGTTCTGGGTTTAGTATTGGATAACGGTGCCAGGATGGCTGAGCCCGGAGAATTTACGAAAAGAGCATTTTTAAATGGCAGGATTGACCTTTCCCAAGCCGAGGCTGTCGTAGATATAATAAGGGCAAAAACAGATCGTGCACTTTCTATGGCCAATCGACAATTAGCAGGTGGATTGTCGCAAAAAGTAAATGAAATTCGCTTGATTTTATTAGACGTAATTGCTCATATTGCAGCCAATATAGACTTTCCCGAGGAAGATATTCCGGAAGCTGAGCCCGAATACATCCAAAAAGAGATCATCAATGCACGGGAAATGGTTATAAAACTGCTTAAAAGTGCAGGTTCAGGGCGCGTCCTTAGAGAAGGGCTATCTACGCTAATATTAGGGAATACAAATGTAGGCAAGTCTTCACTTTTAAATGCACTGGTCAAAGCAGAAAGGGCCATTGTAACCGACATTCCGGGTACGACTAGGGATACTATCGAGGAATATATTGATATTAAAGGGATACCCATAAAAATCATCGATACTGCCGGAATAAGACAGACATCTGATAAAGTGGAGAAAATGGGTATAGAGCGAGCCATGCAGCATTTACAAGAGGCAGAACTTGTACTTTTGATGATAGATGTATCCAGGAAATTGACACAAGATGATAAAAATCTCATTGCACTTATAAGAGATAAGACCGCCATTACTGTGATAAATAAGGTGGATTTGCCGGTTGAGGTCGATGAAAATGAGATAGAGCAGCTTGTTCCGACTGAAAGAATTATCAGAACCTCAGCTTTGAAACAAGAAGGCATTGAAGATCTCAAGACTGCAATATATGATATAGTTACTGAAAAAATGGACTTTGCCGATGAAGGTCTGATTGCGGCGGGAGAAAGACAGAGAAAAGTTATGCAGGAGGCACTTAATTTTTTGGATAGGGCTATTGAAGCCATGGCAGATCACATGCCTATTGAAATGATTGAACTAGACATACGGGATGCCTGGGAGAAACTGGGGGAAATTACCGGTGATACGGTCAGTGAGGATATCATAACTACCATATTTCAAAAATTTTGTATCGGTAAATGAGGGTGAAAGCATGGAATACAGAGTGGGAAAATATGATGTAGTCGTGGTTGGAATCGGCCATGCGGGATGTGAAGCAGCCCTAGCCACTGCTCGAATGGGTCTTAAGACCGTAGCTTTTGCTATAAATCTGGACAGTATTGCACTGATGGCATGCAACCCTTCCATCGGCGGTCCGGGGAAAGGCAATATGGTAAGGGAAATCGATGCTTTGGGCGGGCAGATGGGTATAAATGTAGATAAGAACTTTATTCAAATGAGGATGCTAAATACCAAGAAAGGTCCTGCTGTCAGAGCCCTTCGTGCGCAACTGGATAAAATGGCATATTCAGCAAGTATGAAACATACTGTGGAAAGCCAACAGAATCTTGATATTGTTCAAGAAGAGGTTGTAAAAATCATGGTCGAAGGTGAAAAAGTAAAGGGAGTTGTTACAAAAACAGGTGGTATATACGAAGCCAGGGCAGTGATTCTGACCACAGGTGTATATCTTCGGGGGAGAATCGTTATAGGTGATCTTGCTTATAGTAGTGGACCCAGCGGCCTCTTCCCAGCAAATGAGCTTTCAAAATCATTAGAAAGTCTAGGATTTGAACTGGGAAGATTTAAAACCGGCACTCCGCCTCGAATTAACAAGGATTCTGTGGATTTTTCAAAGATGATTATACAACCTGGGGACGATATAATAATTCCTTTTTCCTATATATCGGGAGCGATCAGGCGTGAACAAATACCCTGCTGGCTTACCTATACCAATGAAACCACACATAAAATAATAAGAGAAAACCTTCATAGGGCACCCCTTTACACCGGCGAAATAAAAGGTGCGGGTCCAAGGTATTGTCCCAGTGTGGAGATGAAAATAGTAAATTTCAAAGGTAAGACCAGTCATCAGGTATTCATAGAACCTGAAGGAATAAGTACTAATGAGATGTACGTTCAAGGACTTTCCACCAGCTTACCGGTGGATGTGCAAATAGAAATGACAAGATCGGTCAAAGGTCTGGAAAATGCTAAGATTATGAGATTCGGTTATGCTATTGAATACGATTTTGTAATTCCCACTCAATTAAAACCGACTCTTGAGGCTAAGACTATACAGGGTTTATATATGGCCGGACAAATAAACGGCACATCAGGTTATGAAGAGGCTGCAGCCCAGGGCTTGATGGCTGGGATAAATGCGGCATTAAAAATAAAAGCAAAAGAACCACTTGTTTTGAGTCGTTCAGATGCGTATATCGGAGTCTTAATCGATGATCTGGTGACAAAAGGAGTTATTGAACCATATAGGGTACTCACTTCAAGAGCTGAGTACAGGCTGCTGCTTAGGCAGGATAATGCGGATTTACGTATGATGGATACAGGTCATGCAATAGGTCTTGTAAGTGATGAGAGATATAAAAAATTCCTGGAAAAGAAAAAGATGATCGAGGACGAGATAAGACGTTTGGAATCCGTTAAAATAACTCCGACTGCTAAGATAAATAAAGCCCTTGAAAAACTAGAAACGGCAGTTTTAAACTCCCCCTCCACCCTGGCTGAACTGTTAAAGCGACCTGAGCTTGATTATAAAAAATTGGAGATATTGGATGAACACCGCAAAGAGCTACCGGCAGAAGTAATTGAACAGGTAGAAATATCCACTGCCTATGAAGGCTATATAAAGCGTCAGATAGCTCAAGTTGAACAGTTTAAAAAGATGGAAAACAAAAGGATTCCGGAGGATATCAATTATGATGAAATATATGGCCTTGGTTTTGAAGCACGAGAAAAGCTCAAAAAAATAAAACCCCTTTCAATCGGCCAGGCATCCAGGATTGCAGGAGTTAATCCGTCGGACATAACGGTAATGATGATACATCTTGAAACAAGAAGAAGGAAGGGCTTTCATGAATAGCTTCAAAGATATATTAATGACAGAAGCACAAAAACAGCATATCAAACTAACACAGGAAAAAATCCATCAGTTTGACGAGTTTAGGACCAGACTGCTGAAATGGAATAAAAAGGTAAATTTGACAAATATAACAAAACCGGAGGATTTTGCAAAGAAGCATATTATAGATTCTTTGATGTTGATAAAATACACTGAAATAAACAATGGTGCAAGGATCATAGATGTAGGGACCGGTCCAGGTATTCCGGGATTAATTATAAAAATCTATCGGCCTGATATAAAGCTATCTCTTGTCGAATCTATTCGCAAAAAAACGGAATTTATAAAATGGATAATTCAAGATATGAACATTTCCAATGTTAAAGTTGTAAATGAGCGGGCAGAGAACATAGGTCATAGAATTGAGCATCGCGAAAAGTACGATATTGCTGTAGCCAGGGCAGTATCGGCTTTAAATACGCTGTTGGAATTATGTTTACCTTTTGTCAAGATAGGAGGAATATTTGTCGCAATGAAGGGTAGTTCTCCAGAGCAAGAGCTAGACTTATCGAAAAAAGCCTTGGAGATCCTTGGCGGCAAGATGAAAGAATGCAAAAGATATACTTTAGATGAAGGTTCACAGCGGAATTTGATAATCATCTCAAAATTAAAGAGCTGCCCTGATAAATATCCGCGAAGGCCGGGAGTTCCGGGAAAAAACCCTTTATAGTTCGACAAAGATGTCAAATCGCAGGATTTTATGACAAAGAGTTATAACCATCAATAAGAAGGAAAACCGGTGTATGTATAGAATTAGATAAATAGGTGTTTTTTGACAATGGTGAAATAAGAGAGATCGCGAGCTTGGATAGTTTAAAAGGGGGGATGCCAATGTGGGGGGTATCTAGGACGAACCTCAATATTGTGAACATACCTTTAGATGAGATACAGCCAAATATATACCAACCCAGAAAAGATTTTGATGATGAATCAATGGACGAGCTTACAAAATCCATAAAAAGTTATGGTATTTTACAGCCTATCGTGGTTCGGCGTGGATTGATGGGATACGAGATTATTGCCGGGGAACGCCGCTGGAGAGCATGCAAAAGAGCAGGGCTCAAAGAAATCCCGGCCATCGTGAAGGATGCCAAAGATTCTGATACTGCAATACTTGCCCTTATAGAGAACATTCAAAGAGAAGACCTAAATTTTCTTGAAGAAGCTGAAGGATACAGACAATTAATTCAAGAATGTGGTGTAACACAGGAACAATTGGCTATGAAGCTTGGAAAAAGTCAATCAACAATTGCTAATAAAATGAGGATACTTAAACTTCCACCTGAAATTATGAATATTATTTCCCAGGAAAAGTTAACAGAACGACATGCAAGAGCGCTTTTAAAATTGCCCGATGAAAATCTTCAAATGCAGATATTAAGTCAAGTAGTCGAAAAGAGTCTGAGTGTTCGACAGACAGAAGAATTGATAGAACGGACCATTGAAAGGTTAAACGATGACCAAAAAAGTGGTAAAGGCAAGTCTTTTAAAATAGCCATAAAAGATATACGGATTTTTGTAAATTCCGTGCGAAAACTTGTTAAGACAATAAAAGAAACCGGAGTTCAAGCAGAATACAAGGAAATCGATCGAGGCGAATACATAGAGTTGACGGTTCAGATACCGAAAAGGTAATGAACCTTTTTTTCTGTCGATATATCCTACCTTTTTCTCTGTGCCCGCCCATGCAAAGCAAAAAAGGTTTGATTGCTGGATGTATAAATAATTTATTAAGAAAAAAAAGAAAAAAAGAAGGAAAAACTGAACAAAAAAAGAAAGTAATAGTAATGTATTATACACAAGTTTTGAAAGGAGGTCAGGAAACAATGAGCATATAAAAATGCTGATTGTTTCGTGATTTTATGGCAAGGGTTATAGCTATTGCTAATCAAAAAGGAGGGGTGGGTAAAACCACCACGTCGGTTAACTTGGCAGCATGTTTAGGTGTTTTGGAGCAAAAGGTATTACTGGTGGACATAGACCCCCAGGGAAACAGCACTAGTGGGATAGGAATTGATAAAAGAAATAATGAACAAACAATCTATAATGTGCTGATCAATGAAGAGCCTATTCAAAACAATACCGTAAAAACCGCCTATAAAAATCTTCACTTGCTGCCGTCAAATATACAATTGGCAGGTGCTGAAATAGAGCTGGTTCCAGCAATTTCGAGAGAATATAAACTAAAAAACGCCATAGAGGATATCAAAGACAACTATGATTTTATTATTATCGATTGCCCTCCATCTTTAGGACTGTTGACGTTAAATGCTTTGACGGCGGCCAATACCGTTTTAGTTCCAATTCAATGTGAGTATTATGCACTTGAAGGTTTGGGTCAGCTGATGAACACAATAAACTTGGTACAAAAGCATTTAAACAAAAACCTTGAGGTGGAAGGTGTGCTGCTAACAATGTTTGATGCCAGGACCAATTTATCAATACAGGTAGTGGATGAGGTTAAAAAGTATTTCAGAAACAAGGTTTACAGCACAATAATACCGAGAAATGTTCGACTCAGTGAAGCTCCGAGCCACGGAAAACCAATAATAAATTACGATATCAAATCCAGGGGGTCTGAAGTTTATATGGATTTAGCAAAGGAGGTTCTCGATATTGAGTAAGCGTGGTCTGGGCAGAGGTCTTGAAGCATTGATTCCAATGGAACAAAAGAGTGAAGAAAATGTTCAGGAGATAGATATTAAAAAAATCGTAGCCAATGATAAACAACCAAGAAAAGATTTTGATGAACAAAAATTGGGCGAACTTGCTGATTCTATGAAACAGCACGGAGTTCTCCAGCCGGTTATTTTGAGAAAAAAAGGCAATATATATGAAATGGTGGCAGGGGAAAGAAGATTGAGAGCCGCCACAAAAGCAGGCATACAAAAAATACCTGCCATTATTAAGGAACTTTCTGATACTGAAGTGATGGAGATTGCACTGATAGAAAACTTGCAAAGGGAAGACTTAAACCCCATTGAAGAAGCTTTAGCATATAGGAGCCTAATGAGCGATTTTGGTCTTACTCAGGAAGAACTATCAAAGAGAGTCGGTAAAAGCAGGTCTTTGATTGCAAATACCGTTAGGCTGCTGAACCTGGACAAAGAAATACAGGACCTAGTTGCACAAGATGAATTGACGGCAGGGCATGCTAGGGCATTGCTTTCAATTCAGAATAAAAAAGAAAGACTTAATTTGGCAAAAAAGATAAGTGCGGGGGATCTGTCGGTCAGGCAAACTGAACAAATGGTAAAGAAGATATCAGATGAAAGAAAGCAAAGCAAGACGCAAAAATCAAAAGAGATCAATCCTGTTATGCTAGATATTACGGAAAAACTGCAAAGAACGCTGGGAACCAGAGTAAGAATAAAGGGCAACGAAAAGCGCGGCAAAATCGAGATTGAGTTTTACTCCGGTGACGAGTTGGAAAGAATACTGGAGACTATAGTAGAGCAATAATCATTCAAAGAACTATGGAACAAGGCAAAGATTTAAAAACATAAAGATATATGGTTTCGCGTTTTTCACAAAATGTTTCACGTGAAACATGTCCAATTATATTTTGTGGGCATCTATAACTAGACGGCATGGTGATATTACAAAAAAGCAGTTTAAAACATTTCAGATATATAAAAATGCATTGCTCATAATTATATTACTACACCCAAACATATCTATTTTGCAAAGCAGCAAAAGGGTAGGCAAGGAGATCTGCACTTACAGTGTGGTAGGTGAAGAAATATGATTAAAATCATGAATACACCTATTTATAATGACTTTTTTAACTTACTCGAGTCGTCAGAGAAAAATATAAAATTGTGCACCGTTTATAAAAAACGAAATAGTTGATGAAATATATAAAATAAAACGGGATAATTGCGGAGTTTCTATGGTTACTAATGTAAATCTAAGGAGCATGTACAAAAGGTCTTCTGATATAGGGGCACTAAGACTTATCCTGGACAATGGCGGATTGGTATATAATTATCAGAAACTGCATTCAAAAATATATATATTTGATGATAAAAAAGCAATAATTACTTCTGCAAACTTAACCAGTTCCGGCTTAAAAACAAATTTTGAATACGGTGTTATTTTTAACGAAACAACATTAGCAAATTCTGTATGCCAGGATTACTCCAGATTATGTAATAGTGAATTATCCGGGAGATTAAAAACTGAACACACCGAACAGATTCAGAGTATCATAGACTCAGTGTCTGAGCCTCCGCAATTGTCTCTGCCAAAGCCGCAGCTGAATTATGATGAGTCAACAGATGACTATTTTGATAAGGACATTTCCTACATTATTAATAACTTAAACGGCTGGAAGAGATCTGTTTTTTTATGCGCTTGGGTTTATTGAAAATAGGGTCTTTAGTACTGCCGATGTTTCATTAATGATTCCATATCTTCAAAAGCAATATCCTAAAAATCATCATGTGGAAGCTAAAATCCGGCAACAGTTACAAGAATTGAGGGATTTAGGATTAGTATCCTTGATATGAACAAAATGAGCATAATCTTCTGTTTATAATCATGCAGTTGAGATATATTCGATAGATAAGGTTTCCAAACCTATATAACGAAACATATCCACCGATACTCTTACAGGCTGGTTTGTATTTTGCTGTAGGTTATATAGTGTCCTTTTTAGTTTCTATGTTCATCGAGTGGATTAAATCAAAGGCGAAAAGCAAGCCATGAAGTCTATAGCATAATAAAAAGTTGAGTTAATCCGTAATCTTTAGAAGACGTACTGGTAAAAAACCGCAAAACATGTAGAGTGGTGATTGCATGGAGAAATTGCCTAAAAGGAAGAACATAAGATTAAAGGATTATGATTATTGTATTATCTGCTGGAAACGGGCGGTCTTTACTTGACCCTTTTATAACAATTGTTTTATGTGAAAAAGGTAATTCATAATTTTATATAAGAGGTAAAACAGAATTATGAAAAACAAAAATATTATTTCTATATGCTGTATGCTAATTGCAATAATTCTAATGGCGACACCTTTTGGTGTAGCCATGACGTTTTCACCCAGTCCAACAAAACGTGTGACAAGATATTACTCATATTTTAATATGATGCCTTTTGGATATGGTAACTGGTTTCCAGCAATTACTGCGTTTTTATCAATTGCTGTATTCTTGCTACTCTTGGTCGGTATCAAAAAAGCAAATACAAGAAAGGCAGTACAAGTTTGTTTGACCATATGTATTATTGCTTCCACATTATCATGGTTAATATTTAATTCTATTAGTTTTGTTGGTGTTTGTGTAGCAGTTTTTCATATTATCCTGCTTGTGTTGAATATAACGTAAATTTCTAGTGAATATTTAGAGACGGTTACAAAATTTTTACTGTTGTGGACTAAATAGAACAAATGCCGTATAAGTAAAATGATATGTACTAAGGGAAGAGGAATCTTCTATTGTTAGATTTGTTATTATTGGAGGAAGGATTATGAAAAAATTTATCATTCTTTTGATTCTAGTATTATCGTTAATAGGGTGTTCTCACGACGCAGAGCAAGTATGGACTGAACAATTTCCATATCCAGAATCAACAGAAATACTTTATAAAGAAACAATAGAAAAAGGGGAAATTATATTATACAAAGATGAATCAGGATTTAGACATGCATTTATTACTCGAGGAGAGTCTCAAAATTGGACAAACAGCGGAAACGCGGAACTAAATCCTATAGACGGATTTAGCTGGACAATGATTAACGATGTTAAGACCCCAATTTTCACATTGGCCGGGGTGATTACGAACGATGAAATAACGGATGTTATTGTTAAACAAAAAACTGAAGAGAAAACAGCTAATATACTACACACGAAAGATGGCTTAAAGGTTTGGTATGCTTATTTTGACATTCTTGAGGAGCCTAATCCAGGAGACCCTGACCCTCTAAAGATAGAAGCATTATCAAATGAAGGCGAGATATTATGGAAAGACGGTGTTTATAATTAAACCTTTACATATTCTAATATTACATATGATTAGTAGATTATATAAGGAACCGGTAAACTAAATTCCCTAGGTTATACAAGCTTTAACTGATTCACTTATATGATTTTGAATACTTTTTTCTCGATGAATACGAAATTTATTAGTGCACATTTTTTATTAAATGCAACATATTTAATAAAATTTATTATTGTGCTTTCAACAAAGAGGTCTTTACGGACTGCAAGGCTCATGATAAAATTTAACAAATACTTTATGCTAAGGGGCGAGAGCTTTGTTGGGGACAATTGTAAATGTGGCAATGATCATACTTGGAACTTTTATGGGTAATTCTCTTAAAGGCCGTTTCAGTGACAATATAAAAAACACCGTAATGCATGGCCTAAGCTTGACCGTAATGCTTATAGGCCTTTCTATGGCCATAAAAACCGAGAATCTACTGATAGTTACTTTGAGCATGGTTATCGGTGGTATTCTGGGAGAAGTATTGAAAATAGAAGATGGTCTGAATAAGTTCGGTGCAGGGCTGGAGGCACGCTTTTCCGGTGAAGACGGTAATTTCACTCGGGCTTTTGTATCTGCCAGCCTTATATACTGTGTGGGAGCAATGGCGGTTTTAGGTTCCATACAAAGTGGTCTTGAAGGCAATCATAGTATACTTTTTGTGAAGTCCATACTTGACGGGGTATCAGCTGTGGTATTTTCATCAAGTATGGGGATTGGTGTGGCTTTTGCTGCACTTCCGGTTTTCCTGTATCAAGGAGCCATCACATTGGCAGCCTCCTATATAAAGGCTTTCCTTACTGATGCCATCGTAATTGAAATGTCTGCCACTGGGGGATTATTGATATTTGCTATAGGCCTAAACATGCTTGGCCTTAATGTGACAATAAAGGTTGGGAATCTACTACCTGCAATTTTTATAGCAGTAGTTTTGGCAATGTTTTTTACCCATCTACCTTTTTAATATCTATATAATAGGGTTAAATCTTTTGGCTAAATCATCACGGGCGACTATTGACATAAATTACCATTTAGTACGGATAGCGAAATATAGAAAATCAGTATTTATCGATAAAATTGCAATAAAAGCAAGAGATTCCATGATCATGGATATATAAAAAACAAAATACTAAGAAAATCAAAAACAACTGTAGGAACAGCCTTGCAGTTTCGCCAGTATTATTATGCTATATGACGATAATTTTTACCAAAATTATTTTTGCATAAAGTAATGGGGGAATATTAATTGACATTAAAAGGTTATGTAAATATTGTAAGTAATTTTATTACTGAAAATATGGAAAATTTGATATTGTGTGTCATCATTTTGTCAATAATAACTTTGATTTCATTTATAATTGTTAATCTTAAATTGTCAAAAATGACAAAAAAATATAACGAACTTACTAAAGGTGCGGACGGAAGCAATCTTGAAGATTTATTGTTACATCAAACAAAAAGTCTTAAAAATGTTCAAGGAGAAATAGTTGAGCTAAAACAGCTAATCGCGCAATTGGAGCAGGATGGTCGTCAAATGATAAGTAAGGTTTATTCAAAGCGATATAATGCGTTCCCTGATATGGGTAGCGATTTGAGCTTTTCTATAGTTTTTTTAAATGATAAAAATACCGGAGTTGTGCTGACAAGTATATACGGCCGTGATGAAAATCGAGTTTATTTAAAGCCAATTGTTGAAGGGAAAAGCAGCTATTCACTATCACCGGAAGAACAGGAAATAATAGAAAAAGCCATTTCAAAATAAAATTTTATTTAGTAGGGAGGATTTTCACAAATCCGTGACGAATATAAAAATGGATATGCTGTCCAAATGTACATAAAAATGGGTGGTGATTAAAAAGAGTGAACGAAAACAAAGAAAAACTTACGATGATGATCGTTCCTCACTCGGGTAAATCCACCTTATCTGTTTCCATTCCGATTATAGTCTTAAAAATCATGGGGGGAATGTTGGCTGTTGTTGTGTTTGGTGTGGCAATTTTTGTTTCAAATTTTTATTTATCCTACAATAAATTTAAAGCTGATGCTGAAGAATTATCAATAGTGGCCAAGGATTACGACGTGCTTCAAAAGCAGTTGCAGTTATTTGTAGAAAAAACCCGTAATTTGGAAGAAAAGATGCAGGAAATAGAACAGCTAGATACTGATTTAAGAGGCCTGTTAAAAAATGATCCGGCTTTGAAAAAGAGCATAAAAAAAGAGGACAATCAGTCTGATGTGAGAAGACCGATGATTTCCAGCCGAAGCGGAAGCGGTTTAGATCGTGAACGGGCCATTAGGCAATTGCAACTGCTGGAACAAAAGATTCCTGAGCAGGAACAGAGCTTGGAAGAGCTAAAGGATGCCGTTATACAAAGAACTGATCGTTTATCACATACACCTTCCATGTACCCCGTTTCAGGCAAGATTACATCAAGATTTGGATATCGCAAATCGCCCTTTGGCCGGAGACAGGAATTTCATGATGGTCTAGATATTGCAGCATCGTATGGGACCACAATAGTCGCCACGGCTGACGGTATGGTAACTTTTGTCGGTTACCGCGCAGGATACGGTAGGACCGTAACTATAAGTCATGGCTATGGTTTTGAAACATCCTATTGCCACAATTCCAGTACGCTTGTAAAAGTAGGCCAACAGGTAAAAAAAGGTCAGGCTATAGCAAAGGTGGGAAGTTCGGGCAGGAGTACGGGACCGCATTTGCACTATATGGTTAAAGTGAACGGAGAAATCAAAAATCCTGCGGACTTTTTGAAGTAAGAGAGGGGGACACACTATGTTCGGAAAGAGAAGTGAGCCAACCAAAGTTAACATAGACAAAATTGATACCATACTTGGAAAGAGCGCAGAGTTTAACGGTAAAATTAAATCATCGGGACTGCTGCGTATTGAAGGAAAATTTGATGGTGAAATAGAATGTGAGCAGGATTTGATTATAACCGAAAGTGGTAGAGTAAATGCTGAGCTTAAGGCTCGAAACGCTGTCATAGCTGGGACATATGAGGGTAATATCCTGTTGAAAGGTAAACTGGAAATTACAAACACCGGTAAAGTTACGGGAGATATAAAGGTAGGGACTCTGGTCATTGAAGATGGAGCCTTTTTTCACGGTAAGTGTGAGATGAATGGTGAGGGACACGGGAAAAATCTAAAACTCGTTAAAAATGACAGAAAAATAGAGGCATCAAACCCAACATAATGTTGGGTTTTGTGTTTTGTATTGCAGGACAAAATAAGAGTCGAAAAATATGGAATATTATAAAAACATATA
>CAZFME010000001.1:0-27383 GCA_964520055.1 uncultured Clostridia bacterium | reverse complement strand
AAATATCCTTAAATACCACTTGGAGCCTTGGCTGTTATTGAAAATGGAAAAATCATAAGGAATAATTTTATCTCCGCCTGACAACAATAAAAAGGCGGAGGTGTTGTAATGAGCCAAGTTATTGCTTTGGAGGAAGGTCTGGAAGACATTGGTAGGTTTTTAAGGAATAAAGGCTTTCAGATTGTTAACTTGAGTGATCAAAACTCTGCAGTAAATGTTGTGGTATATACCGGTCGCAGACTGGATGAGCTTCAGGCCACTCAATTTTTGTCGCCCACCGAATCCATCTACGACTACACAGGTGGCGGATCCTATGGTGTTTTGTTGGTCAATGCACAAAACAGAACACCGCAAGAAGTATATGAAATCATAATAAACCGAGTCTATGAACATTTTATCTAAAGAGGTGTGTAATATGACTAAGACTATAGCAGTGGATGATTCCCTAACACCGATAAAGCGGACACTTGAAAGTCGCGGATACAATGTTACCCGAATGAGTGATCCCAAAATCGATGCCATAATTGTCAACGGCATTGATGATGATTTTATGGGAATGGAAGATGTTATTCACAATGTGCCTGTGATAAACGCTCAGGGTAGATCCGCAGAAGATGTTGTTGCTGAACTGGAAGATAAATTGATTTTAGTATAGAAACTCTACCGAGGTGAAGACGACGGTAAACGATCCATTTCAGGCAGGACCGTTGTTATTCCAATAGCGGTCGGTTAAAGACCGCCCTACAAGAGACAAACGCAGCAGTGGCAGCGTGCAGGACGCACGCTGACGGGCACTGAATTGTCCGCGGACCCCTGCGTAGTGCGGTATCATGTAGGGAAGACCGGTTCGGAGAATAACAGGTCTTGCTTTAGGTAGAGGTGCCGTCATCTTCACCGGAGTAACTTTCCACACCGGAATCAAAATTATAACATGATATATAATAAAAAGGCTTCTATCATAAAAAGGTTCCCCTATGTCAAAGACATTTAGAATGCTGCCAATAGAAGCTTTTTTATTTTCCGTTATGTTCAAAAAACCTTTCCAGGCCTTCCATGATTCCAAGAGAAATAATGTCCACCATTTTCATTACTGTAAAAAGTCTGGTGTTTTGAAGTACCAGATATTCCATAAAACCACCTACATTCACAATTCCCGTGACGTGAAAATTACCCACCGGCGGTAAGTTCTTATTGACACCGGCTCCGGGTTTTAAAGCGCCTTGAGCGATTTTAATAGTCCCGACGTTTTCCGAGCGGCCTAAGGAAGCATCTATAGCGATTATGAACGGGTTTTTATGGGTATTTTGCACTTCGTCCAATACTTTTACAAGGTTGGCGGCGTGAACCGGTTCTTCCAAATTACCTAAGACTTGGGCATATCGGCAAACTTTATGAAGTCGCTCACCTACCAGCGGTCCGAGAGCGTCGCCGGTAGAGCGGTCGGTGCCAATACACATTATAATTAACGGAGTTTGAGTATATGTATCAGTAAGAGTTCTAATAAAATAATCGCGAAATATTTTATAGGCTAAAGGAGAATTTATATGAATGCGAAGATCTTTGTGCTTAAGACAGGTCTGTTCCAATAGCATGGCTGTCCTCCTGAGGGAATTTGTAACATTATATGTAGGCTCATAATGCAGTATTCATATTAAATTATGCGTCATAGTTTCAAATTTTAATCATATTTATGTGATAAATAAAACATAGGAGGATATAGCTTGAATCTCGAGGATGAAATTGCCCTTAGATCAATTTATATTGGAACGCTAATCGGGGTGGGATTTGCCTACGGTCAGCAAATAATGAGTTTTTTCACCGTATATGGGAAGCACGGATTGCTGGGTATTTTATCTTGAAAGAGTCGATACGCCTTCAATCTGAATGTGTTCGCGATATATTCCGATAGCGCTGTTAAGTATCATTATTATTTCATGATATTATATCTAACTTCGATATTAGTGTTATTATCGGCAATGCTCAGTACTGCCATGGGTCTTGGTTTTTCTTTTTACACGGGGGCTCTCCTGCAGATTCGGTATAAATTACATAGTGCGTTAAAATTTCTATTTATTGGTATCCCTTTCACAAAACACAGTTTTACCGGTTGATAAATAAAATATAATCCTTATTCGGAATAATCGGCATATTTTTTGGTATTTTATTAGTTATAAGAAGGTTTTTGAGTATTAAGATAGAATGATATAAATATAATACATGAGAAGGGGAACTTTTGTGGATGCTCTGATGATTAAAGCCGAAAGCTATATGCAACGGGGAGAATATCAGCAAGCAAGAAAAATATATAATGATATTTTAGCAAGGGATCCGAACAATGCCAAAGCCTATAACAAACTTGGCGTTATTTTGGCTCGAGAGGGAAATGTTGAGCAAGCCAGGGTCCATTTCATAAACGCACTAAAGCTAAATCCCCGCCTGTCTTCGGCAGCCAGTAACCTAGGTAATATATATTTTGAGGCCCGAGATTTGGAAAAAGCAAAAGAGTATTACGAAAAGGCTATAGCCCTCGACCCGGAAAACCCAATACCTTATAATAATCTGGCGGTAATTTATAAACAGTCAAAGGATATCGACAAATACGTAAAATTTTATAAAAAATCAGTGGAACTTTCCGCCCGTCGAATAAGTAGTTCCGGAATACCACAACAAAAAAAGGGAGCAATGAGACCGGTATATAAGGCAGTTACAGGTTTTTTAGCTATTGCACTGGTTATATACCTGCTGACCTCTTTTGTGAGGTGATGAAAAATGGGCAGAAGATTCTCATCAAAAACCTCATTTTTCCCCGGACTTTTGCTGGTGTTGATTTTAGCTCTTACATTGGTAATCAATACCAATCCTATCGGTTTTTCAAAAAATGCCCTGTTCCGCGTAAAAACACCTGAAATAATACTGGAAGTACCGGGTCGTTTGGCCTGGGCTGGGGGAGATACCTATTATAATTATTACAAGGGTAATTTAAAGAAAATGCAGCAAAATGGCAGGGTTGTTTGGAACACTACACCAGAGGATAATCTGCTTTGGATGGGACCTGAAGGATTAATTTATACTAGAGGCAATTCCATTTGCGTGTCAGACGTAAACGGAAAACAGATTTATGAAAAGCCGGACTTTTTAGAAGAGCTGCAAATTTTATGCATTCAGAAACAATACTTACTCCTGTCTGGAAAGATTCGAGGGACAGAATATGCGGTGCTTTTGAATGAACTAGGGGATATTGTATGGCAGGTGCCGTTGCAAGGCAGTATAATATCCGGTAGCGTTCATGTTAGAGGGATTTATACTGCTCTTAATCTCATCGATGATAAAGCGGTCTCAAGAATGGTTGTGGTGGGACCTACTGGGGAAATTTTATGGAATGAAACGCCTTCAAACCTCGTATATCAAGTTAAGGCTGTCCATGAAGGTATTGCAGCCATCGTGACTGACAGGGCATTTTTAATGGATATTAAGGGACGACATTTGTGGGAATACCGCTTTGAAGGGCAGGTGCTCAGGGGAGATATTGGTAATGACGGTTTTATCACTGTAGTGGTCAGAGAAATGACCGGGCAATTGAGTCAGGATACTCGCCCCAAAATCATAATACTGTCTCCTAATGGAAATATTGTATGTTCCTATAGCCTGGATAAAACCCCAAACCTAGTTAATAAATCAGAGGATTTTTTATATATTGTGGACGATTACGGTATTATGGTACTATCCCAAGAAGGTCTTTTGGTATCAAATATCAAGCTAAAAGGCATTAAGGAACTGGCTCTGACAAAGTCAAACCATATAATAGCCGTTCAAGGGGATAAAAGTAGCTTGCTCCAAAATTCCGGCGGGAGGTAATGAAGTGAACTGGGTAGATATTATTTTACTGATAGTTTTTATAAAAAATGCATTGCAAGGCTTTTCCCGAGGACTAATCCTATCGGCATTTAAAACAGCTGGGGTTATTGTGGCATTGTATATGGGAGTTTTTTATCGGGACGCGGTAGTTAATTTTTTGAAGACCAATTTTGCTATGGATAAATTCTTAAGCGGTATAATACTCACTCCTGCCATAACTAATTATGAAGCACTTGGTGTGATTAATGTCAAGGGCATTGTCGAGCTGGCGCTGAGTGCTGTGGGATTTTTCTTAGTTTTTTTATTGGTTCAAATAGTGTTTTTAATACTGGCACACTTTATCGACGGTCTTGTAAAAATATCAAGTCTAACACCACTCAACAGGCTTTTAGGTATTTTGTTCGGACTAGCCCGGACGGCTTTATGGTTTGTCCTTTTAAGTGCGGTAGTTTCGCCATTCCTTGTGGCCTTTCCGGAGAGTTTTCTGAACAAGGGGTTTAGCACTTCCTATATTTTAAATCATATAAGGTTTTTAGACTTTATAAGCCCCATTGTGGTAAAATTGATATGATGCGGAGGTATGTACAATTGGAAGTTTATGTGGATGCACGGGGCAAGGCTTGCCCCCAGTCGGTTTTAATGACAAAAAAAGCTCTGGAATCAATAGATGCAGGCAAGGTCGTTACAGCCGTAGATAATGATATTGCTCGGGAAAATATCGCAAAACTTGCCAAGAGCCAAAAACTCAACTATTTCATCGAAGAAAAATCAAGTGCAATCGAAATAACTATAGATAAAGGCAGCGGGGCGGAAGTTACCATTCCGGTTACCGTGAAAGAAGCCGTGGAGGCAAATACCTTAATTGCCGGCTCTTATGTAGTTTTAATTATAAAAGATACATTTGGTAACGGTGCAGAGGAATTGGGCAAGTTGCTGATGAGAAGTTATCTATATACTTTGCTGGAAATAGACTTACTCCCATCAAGCCTGCTTTTTGTAAACAGTGGAGTGAACTTGACCACCGAAGGCTCCGATGTAATCGATATTTTAAAACAGCTGGAAGAAAAAGGTGTGGAAATCCTGTCCTGCGGAACCTGCCTGGATTTTTATCATTTAAAAAATAAATTGTCAGTTGGAAGAGTGACGAATATGTATGAAATTGCAGAGAAAACTACAAAGTTGAGAACCATAAGCCTTTGTTGAAAAAAGAGGTGTTTATGTTTGAATGATATAACCCAAGCTTATAATATTTTTATAGATCAACTTCCGGCTTTTGCAATACCACTCTTTAGAATTGTTATGGTGATTTTTGTGTCGGCACTTTTCATAAAACTTTCTGAGGGCTTTATTTCCAGGATTTTATCCATGAGCGCTAATGAGAAACTACACTTTGATGAAAAAAAAAGAAAGACTCTAGCCGGTCTTTTAAAGAGCATCGTGAGGTATGTTACATATTTTGTAGCAGTGGTAAATATATTACAAATCCTTGGGATTGAGACGGCGTCTTTGCTGACGGCGGCAGGCATCGGCGGACTAGCGGTGGGCTTTGGGGCTCAGAACCTGGTCAAAGATATTATATCAGGGTTTTTTATTATCCTTGAAGATCAGTATAATGTGGGTGATTACGTAGAAACAGCCGGAGTATCAGGGACCGTTGATGAGATCGGACTTCGGACCACCAAGTTGCGAGATTTTGGCGGGCAGTTGCATATTATTCCCAACGGACAAATCACCCGGGTGACCAACCATTCACGGGGACTGATGCGAGCTTTGGTCAACGTGAGTATAGCATATGAAGCAGACCTTAATAGGGCTTTAGGCGCTTTAGAAAAGGTTTGTGCAGAGGTCAGGGAAAAAAGAGAAGAAATCGTGGAAGGGCCAACCATATTGGGAGTTTCGAATTTGGGTCCCACAGAAGTTGTAGTTACAATCCTGGCACGGACAGTACCCATGCAGCAATGGAGTGTAGAAAGGGAACTGCGCAAGGCCATTTTGGAAAAGTTTGAAAAGGAAGGTATAGAAATACCATATCCCAGAATGGTTTACATAAAAAAAGAAAATAAGGGGGAAGGCCTTTGATTTTTAATATAGGTGATGTAGTTCAGATGAAGAAAAAACACCCCTGTGGAAGTGACAGGTGGCAGATATGGCGCATGGGTATGGATTTTGGAATAAAGTGTATGGGATGTGGACGAAAAGTAATGATGCCTCGACATAAATTTGAAAAAGGTGTTAAAAAGATTGTGACGACTGAAAACACTCACCTTGAAAACCAACCTGATTAATGATATAATACGTTCGAACATCTCTGCTCCGGGAAACCGGGGCCGATTAGTCCATGGAGGTGAAGCAGAATGAGGCAATATGAGACCATTTTCATCGTTGACCCTGAATTTGAAACCGATGCCGTAAAAGAGCTCGTGGAAAAATTCAAGGGCTTGATAGAAGACCAAGGTGGCCAGGTCGCTGAAGTAGATGAATGGGGCAAGCGTAGACTCGCCTATCCCATCAATGACCATCGGGAAGGCTATTATTTTTTAATGAACTTTACAGCCAACCCCGAAACAGCTCAGGATCTGGAAAGAGTTTACAAGATTACCAATGGGCTCATGAGATATCTTATTATCAAAAAAGAAAAATAAGAGGTGAAAAACCTTGCTGAACAGGATTATTTTGATAGGCAGGCTAACGAGAGACCCGGAACAAAGATTCACACCGGCTAACGGAGTGCCGGTAACCAATTTTACCATAGCAGTAGATAGGCCTTTTGTAAATCAAAAAGGTGAACGTGAAGCCGATTTTATCAGGATTGTGACATGGCGAAAACTGGCGGAAACCTGTGCTAATCACCTCAGTAAGGGGAGGCTGGTAGCGGTGGACGGTCGGCTTCAAATTAGGTCTTATGAGGGCCAGGACGGTCAGCGAAGGTATATGACTGAAGTAGTGGCTGATACTGTCCGATTTTTGGATAAACCTAAAACTGGTTCTACTGAACCAAATTTTGACAGTATTGATGCGGATTTTAGTTTTGATCCCGGTGTAGATGAAATTGAGGGAGACGGAGTACCCTTTTAGCGAAAGGAGGAATAAAATTTGAGGCCAAGGCGAGTAAGAAAGAAAAAAGTCTGCAGCTTTTGCGTTGATAAAATAGATTATATTGATTATAAAGAATATAGCCGTTTAAGAAAGTATATAACTGAGCGTGGCAAGATCCTACCCCGACGTATTACCGGCAATTGTGCCAAACATCAAAGACAACTTACCACAGCAATAAAAAGAGCGAGAAATATCGCCCTGCTACCGTTTACAGCAGAATAGAGAGGGTCTCCCCTCTCTTTTTTGCCATAAAGGAGGAAGGCTTCATGAGAACGAACAACACCAAGTCTCTGGTGGAAGGAGCGCTGCTTGCTGCTATAAATGTAATTTTAAGTATTATGGCCATATATATGCCCATACTGGGGACTTTTGCCACTCTGATATGGCCGGTGCCCATTGTCATACTTGGAATAAGACATGGGCTCAAGACTAGTATCCTTTCCACGGTGGTAGCCGGAATTTTTGTGGCCATTTTAAGTGGCCCTTTTCAGGCGATAACAATTATAGTAAGTTTCGGTCTGATTGGAATTGCAATGGGTTGGGCTATAAAGAAAGATTTATCACCCTTCAAGGTGCTGAGTGTGGGAAGTGCCACCTCATTAATATCCAAGGTAGCCCTTGTCTTTATTAGTATGTTTATGATGGGTATAAACCCCCTCACGGAGGAAATCACTGTTTTAAAGGAATCTCTTTCTATGGCAGGTAGTTTTTATCAAAAAATGGGGATAGACCCCCAGACCGTGGAAACCACCATCGAAGGTTTTACCAGGAGCTTGGATCTTCTACCACTTATTGTTCCGGGGATATTTATAATGGCATCTGCCTTAGATGCATTTTTGACCTATATAGTGACAAAGGCGATACTTTCACGAATGGGGCAAAAACTAAAAGACTTAACGCCTTTCTGGCTTTGGAGGTTCCCTGATTATACCGTGGCTTTTTTCTTACTGGGTAACCTTTTAGTGCTTTTGGAGACATATTGGCCAGTGGGTGTGTTAAAAGCGGTGGGAATGAATTTGGCTTTAGTTTTCGGATTTGCCTTTTTTGTGCAAGGTTTTTCACTGTTGGCGTATCTTTTTGGAAAGTTAAATGTGGGAAAGATTTTTAGAGTATTGATAACTTTATTTGTGCTGTTTAATCCCTTGTTTTTGCAGATACTCTTTTTAGCGGGTTTGTTCGATATTTTATTCAATTTCCGCAAGATATACTGATTGGAGTATTCATCATGGCAAGAGGAAATCAAAATCGAATGTTATGGTGGGCCGTTTATCTGATTGTGTTTGAAATGCTGTGTCTGATATTTTATGATTTCAAAATATCACTCTTACTATTGCCTATTTTGGGCTTGATGCTGTATTATCTGAT
Source organism: uncultured Clostridia bacterium (assembly GCA_964520055.1). GTDB lineage: Bacteria > Bacillota > Thermosediminibacteria > Thermosediminibacterales > Tepidanaerobacteraceae > DUNY01. Next base: position 19,067 of record CAZFME010000001.1, on the reverse strand, counting down.
ATTTAAAAAAGAGAGTAAGCCCTTAACACCTTTAATCAAGACGAAAACTACCTTTCGTCAGGCACTGTGGAAGCAAATCGTAAGCGATCTAAATTTAGGTGTAGCATTGGTAGACGGCAATAAAAAGATTGTTTGGGAAAACAAAACTTTTTCAGCACTGTTTCAAACATCAGCACATACGATTACTCACATAATCGATATTATACCAACGGATATTTTAGAGTTCTTGAATGAGGAACCGAAAGCTATAGAATTAAAAAATCGCCGTTTTTCCATTAGAAGCGTTTGGCTCTCAACTAACGGCGAAAAATCCGGAAGAATGCTTCGAGCATATTACATTGAAGATATTACTGAATTATTTGATCTAAAATTGCGCATAAAGGAAGAGGAAGGCGTAGTTTGTTATTTTCACTTGGACAATTTTGATGAAATCATGGTGGCATGTTCCGAAGATAACCGACCTGAACTTTTTGCTAAGATTGATAAAACTATAACCCAATGGGTGCATAATTATAATGGTCTCATTAAAAAATATGACAGCGATAAATACCTTGCAGTCCTGAATCTAAGGGATTTTCGCAGGGCTGAGGAAACCAAATTTGATATACTTGATGCCGTTCGGGAAATAAAAGTAGGTCAGGTTATGACACCTACATTGAGTATCGGAGCGTCTTACGGTGAACAATCCCTTACTTTGACCAGTAAGATTGCCCAGAATGCTCTGGAGCTTTGCTTGGGTCGGGGTGGTGATCAGGTAGTTATCAAGACTGAAGGGAAGACGAGTTTTTATGGCGGAAAAACCAAGGAAATGGAAAAATACAGTCGTGTTAGGGCCCGGGTGATCTCCCATGCTCTAAGAGATTTGATTGAAGAGTCTGATACGGTCATGGTGCTCGGACATCTCTTTTTAGATATGGATGCTCTGGGAGCCGGCGTGGGTTTGGTCAGTGCCGTTAAAAGTCTGAATAAGCAGGGATATATAATTCTTACACCTGAGCAAAGTCCATCGGTTGATTCTTTGGTGGAACTTTTGTTTAACGATGTAGAAATGAAAAAGCATTTTATCGGTGAAACCGAAGCCTTGGATAAAATTACAAAAAAGACACTGCTTGTGGTTGTGGATACACACCGCCCATCGCTTGTAATCTCACAAAAGGTACTGGAAAAATCCGAAAGGGTGGTGGTTATAGACCACCACCGTCGTGGAGAAGAATTTATAGACAAAGCTCTGCTTGTATATCTGGAACCTTATGCCTCATCTACCAGTGAAATGGTGACTGAATTAATACAGTACATGGGGGATGACATAAAAATAACATCGCTTGCAGCTACTGCCATGTTGTCGGGCATTGCAGTGGATACTAGGAACTTTGCCTTTAAAACAGGGGCAAGGACATTTGATGCTGCGTCCTTTTTAAGACGGGCTGGTGCAGACCCTATTGCGGTATACAAGCTGTTTCAAGAAGATGCAGAGACCGTATATGTCCGTGCTAACGTTTTAAAAAGAGCACAGGAGTTCATGGAGCATGTGGTTATTTCCTATTATGATGCGGAACCTAAAAATCCTACACTGGCAGCTGCCCAGGCAGCCAACAGCCTTATTGGACTAAAAGGAGTTTTTGCCTCCTTTGTTTTGGTGCCAATGGGTGAAAAAATATCCATCAGCGGTCGTTCTTTAGGCAATATAAATGTGCAGCGGATTTTAGAAGAATTTGGCGGTGGAGGCCACATGACCGTTGCGGGAGCCCAGCTTTCCGGGGTGACTATGGATGAAGCGCTGGAAAAAGTGAAACATGCTGTTATAAATTATATGAAAGAAGGTGGAACGTCGTGAAGATTATATTATTGGAAGATGTTAAAAAACTCGGCAAGAAAGGTGATTTGGTAAGTGTTGCCGATGGATATGCCAGAAATTACTTACTTCCTAGGAACTTAGCTGAGGAAGCAACAGCGGGAGGTATTAAACAGCTTAAACAGGAAAAGGCTGCATTAGAAAATAAAAAGAAAAAAGAGAAGGAACTGGCTCAAGAGATCGCCGAAAAACTCTCTAAAGCAAAGGTTACACTAAAAGTAAAGTCCGGGGATCAAGGGAAATTATTCGGTTCTGTTACCTCCAAAGACATATCGGAAGCTTTGAAAAAGCAATATAAAGTTGAAGTGGATCGACGTAAAATAGAACTTTCAGAGCCCATTAAAACACTGGGCAGTTATGAGGTTGACATAAAACTTGTCCCGGAAGTGGAAGCCAAACTGACATTAAAAATCATTGAAGGGTGATTTTATGGATAACCTTAAAGTGCCTCCTTACAACTTAGAAGCTGAACAGTCAGTGCTTGGGTCAATGCTACTATCCTCAGATGCCATTATCGTAGCTACGGAGCAGCTGCAGCCCGAGGATTTCTATAAAGAATCCCATCGTCGAATTTTTGAAGTGATAACAAGACTCAATGAGGATCGAGAGCCGGTGGATCTTATTACGGTTACCGAGGCTCTAAGGTCGAGCAAGATATTGGAGCAGGTAGGTGGTGCTACCTACCTTACTATCCTTACCGAAACAGTGCCTACCGCTGCCAATATCGCCTACTATTGTAAAATCGTGGAAGAAAAGGCACTCATTAGGCGCCTTATTAGCACTACCTCAGGTATACTGTCAATGGCCTATGACCCGCAAAATGAAGTGGAAGAGCTTTTGGACGAGGCAGAACGTAGGATTTTCGATATTGCTCAAAAGCGACGGGTGGAAAATTATTATCATATAAAAGATATTTTATTTGATACCTTTGAGAGAATAGAGGAGCTATACAACTCAGAGAGTGGTATAACTGGAGTTCCCACGGGTTTCCCGGACCTTGATGACAAGACATCAGGTTTCCAACCATCGGATCTCGTCCTAATTGCCGCTCGTCCAAGCATGGGAAAGACTGCCTTTGCTTTAAACATAGCCCAAAATGCTGCTATTCGTTACAAGATTCCGGTGGGCATTTTCAGTTTGGAAATGTCCAAAGAGCAATTGGTGCAGCGAATGCTTTGCTCCGAATCCAATGTGGACAGCCATAAGCTCAGGACCGGAAGATTGGATGAAGACGATTGGCCTAGGCTGGCTCGAGCTATGGGCCCCTTATCTGAAGCCCCCATTTACATAGACGACACCCCTGGCATTTCCTCATTAGAACTTCGGACAAAAGCCCGACGACTTAAAGCGGAAAAAGACTTGGGCCTTATAATCATAGATTACCTTCAGCTCATGTCCGGTCGAGGCAATTCAGAAAACCGTCAGCAGGAGATATCGGAAATATCCCGGTCTCTGAAAGCACTGGCCAGGGAACTCTCGTTACCGGTAGTTGCATTATCACAGCTTTCTCGAGCACCGGAGATGAGGTCTGACCATAGACCCATACTCAGTGACTTGCGTGAATCGGGCAGTCAGGAGCAGGACTCTGATTTGGTGGCATTTTTATACAGAGATGATTACTACGATCCAGCCACCGAAAAGAAAAATATCGCAGAAGTCATTATAGCCAAACAGCGCAACGGCCCTACAGGTACTGTGGAACTCGTGTGGCTATCTAAGTTTACAAAATTTGCAAGCATGGAAAAATTCAGACAGAGCCAAGTTGTGTAGGCTGCTAGAAAAGGGTTTGGGCAGTGCAACGAGCAGAAAAACCCATCGAGGAATTAAAGTAGATCAATCCCCTTCGGGAGAAAGAAATGTCATCCCGAAGGGGTGTTTTTAATTATTACCATGTGTTACAGAATGTCGCTCAGTATCTTAATGAGATAAGTAGCATAACCCGGAAGGTTTCGTCCTTTGTTATATGCAGCAACAAACTCGGTTGTATGAATATGATTACCCACATGGAAAAATTCCGGTTTTTTGTTAAAGTTGAAATATGAAGTGTAACTCTCATTACAAAAGGATATTCCCATGCCTTCGGCAGTCATACGCAGCGAGGTGCCAATACTGCGGACACATAGAAGTTTTGTAGGTTTTATCCCAGTATCCCGAAGTATTTGATCAACCGAGGCCCTGAGGCTTTGGCCTTCATATTGTAAGATAAACTGTTCGCTTTGAAAATGACGAAGATCTATCCAAGGATATTTACTGCCTGTAACGTGTTGGCTATGCGAAATGTTTGGATGGCCGGGTGGTGTTACCAACAATACCGGTTCGCGGTGCAAGGATATGTATTGGAGATTTTGATTATAACGGGGACAGTTACAGAAAAACAAGTCTATTTGATTATCCAATAGTAAATCCTCCAAAAAACAATAGTTACCTTCGTGTAGGATAATTTCTACATTTGGATAGTCATTTTTAAATTTTTTAAGCAATGTCGGTGTGATGTGAGGTGAACGAAATGACTGCATTCCAAGGCGAAGGCGTCCCTTATAACCTTCAATAATGCCAGGCAGTTCCGCATCGAATAAGTCCTTAAGGGTGAGCATTTGACGCGCTTTTTCGATATATAACTCACCAACATAAGTAAGTATTAAGCGTTTGCCTATTCGTTCAAACAGCTTAACGCCTAAAGATTTTTCCAGATTGCTAACGTATAGGCTCAGTGCTGGCTGGGAGATACCCAAATGCTTAGCTGCCTTGGTCATATTTCCGATATCGGCTAATGTACAGATATATTGCTGTTCTTTTAAATTCATTATAGTACCTCCAAAAAACTTTTATATATCTTATGTAAAATAATAAGTAAAAATTATTAAAATCAAGATAATTATAATATAAACTATAACCAAATGTCAATATTGCAATAGTAAAAATAAAACAAAATGTTGATATAGAACTATTATTAAGGATTATAACCGATATTCTAATAATTAGTATATCAAATGGTAATAATAATCTAAATTAATTTTACAAATATAGACCAGTTTGGTATACTGGGAGCAGGATAATTTTACTAATTAAAAAAATGGAGATAATTATGAAAATGAGAAGAAATAATTTAAAAAAACAGATTAACCAGCATATTGAAAAAACAATGGCTCCTTTATGTCAAATGGCGGATACTATTTTTGATCACCCTGAAATGGGATTTCAAGAGTATAAGTCAAGTGCGCTGCTTTGCGATTGGTTGGAAGAAAGCGGATTTAATGTTATGCGCGGTGTGGGAGGCCTTGATACAGCTTTTCGCGCCGTATATGAGCAAGGAGTAGATGGGCCGTCTATCGGACTTCTTTGTGAATACGATGCCTTACCAATAGGCCATGCCTGCGGACATCATTTGCAGGGTCCGGTAATGCTAGCTGTTGCCGATGCTTTAAAAAACGTTATTAACGATAAGCCTTTTAAATTAATTGTTTACGGCACGCCTGCAGAAGAGGGTTTGCAAGGCAAGGCACGGATGTTGAAGAAAGGCTGCTTTAACGATATAGATGTTGCTTTGATGATGCATGCGGCAGACTATACAACTGTTGACGTCAAGTCACTGGCTGGGGCAAGAATTAATGCTAATTTCAAAGGGGTAGCTGCTCATCACTCTCTTGCTCCTGAGATTTCACGGGATGCACTGGATGGACTGATATTGGCATTTCAGGGGATTGAGTTTATGCGGGGCCATGTCAAAGAAGATGTACGCTTATTCTATGGAATTAAAGATTGTATTGGTATGCCTAACAATAAAGATCAAACAAGTGCTAAAGGATATGTGGTGTTTAGGACATATAATTTTAGCGATGTGGAAGATTTAGAAAAAAGAATTACAAATATATTTCAAGGGGCAGCATTGATGACAGGTACTACGGTTCAGATTGCTAAGTCTCTTGAAATGGTTGGTAAACTTCCATCACATATTCTTAATAAGCTTATTTTGGAAAACGCCCAGGCATTGTCTGCTCCGCAAATACTGAGACCTCACCGTGAAAAAACCGGGTCTACCGATCTTGCTTTTGTCAGCCATCAAGTACCAAGTGCAGTTTGCCGTGTAGCTTTTGTGCCTGAAGGGACGCCATCTCATTCACAAGCCTTTTTGGAGGCAGGTAAATCACAGCGCGCCTATGAGGCAATTCGCTTAGGAGCCAAAATCATTGCAGGTGTTGCTGTCGATTTGATCTATAACAATGAGATTTTCCAGTCTGTTCTACAGGAACATAAGACCATTAAAACTGCAGAGGGAATTGTAAGGTGTGGTAATACTGCAGTTTAATAAACCCTTAATTTGAAACGTATGTATACATTTGACATAAAATTAAAAAAATGGAGGGAAAACGATGAAAAGTAAGAAAATGAAGTTAGTTGCATTGCTGCTGGCTGCTGTTTTATTGCTGGCCGGTTGTGGGGGAGCGGGAAAAGAAACTACTACCGGTGATGATGAAGCGACTCCCCCAAGGGATACCCTTATCGTAGGCATGGATCGTGAACCCGCAGGTCTTGATCCTACAACAAGTCACGTTACTACAGCTGTTATGATTTATTACAACATTTATGACACCTTGCTGGCTTTTGATAATGAGATGAAGATTCAACCCTGTCTGGCTACAAGTTATAATCAGCTGGATGATGTGACTTACAAATTCAACTTGCGTGAGGGAGTTAAATTTCATAATGGTGAAGAATTAAAATCAAGTGATGTTTTGTTTACATTTAAACGACTTTATGACATTCCTGCCGCCCAGGGGCAAGTAAGCATGATAGATCCTGACGGTTTCGAATGCCCCGATGATTACACTTTTATACTTAAAACAAAAGAACCTTGGTCAGCTCTTCCTGCTCAAATCTGTTCAAGCTACATGAATATTCTAAACGAGAAAGCGGTAACTGAAGCAGGTGAGGACTATAATCGCAATCCCGTTGGCACAGGTCCATTTAAGTTTGTATCATGGACTGCCGGGGATAGCATTGTCGTGGAACGCTTCGATGATTACTGGGGTGAAAAGGCTCTGCTTAGCAAGATTAATTTCCGTATTATAACTGAAGCCACCAGCCGTGTGATTGATTTGGAAAGTGGCGGGTTAGACATTGCTTTAGCTGTTGGTGTGACTGATGTAGAGCGACTGCAGAATAATTCGGACATAGATCTAATTCAGTTTACTCATACGGGAATTCGCTATGGTGCGTTTAACTGTTCAAAAGAAGTATTTTCCGATAAACGTGTGCGTCAAGCCCTAAATTATGCAACGGATGTAGAAACTATCCGCGATGTGCTATATGATAAGGGGATTGGTGCAATGCCGGCAACTACCAGTGTAATACCAATTTTGTCCGGTAGAAATACTGATTTGGTACAGTATGATTATAATCCTGAAAAGGCTAAGACATTACTGGCTGAAGCTGGTTATCCTGATGGTTTTTCTGTGGAATATAACTACCTTTCTAACACTACCAACACTCGGTTGGGTGAAATGCTTCAAGCCCAGTGGGCTGAAGTTGGGGTAGAATTAGTTCTGGCTCCGTTGGAAAGTGCTACTTTGACTGCTACGCTTAATGCAGGAGAACATGATTTCTGCACGGCTAACTCCACTTATGCACTTGGTGACACCATTGAAGGATTATATAGCTTCTTCCATTCTTCAATGCATGGGACCAGCCGTTGCCGTGCTTATCTGAGCAGTCCTGAAATAGATGCACTGCTTAATGAAGCTAGGGTTGAACAGGATGAGAGCAGGAGAGAACAACTTGCCTATGAGATACAAGCCCTTGTCCACGAGGAAGCACCCTGGATTTATATAGCTTACGAGTATTACAATGTTGGATTGAAAGCCGATGTGAAAGGTTTCGAGCCCGCTCCCGATTCAGCTCATGACTTCGCATGTGTATACATTGCTGAACAATAAGAGTTTCTGTAACATTTGAAAATATCAGCAGGTCGGTTAAGGATGCTCTGCCACCGACCTGCCGATTCTATAGGATAAAGTCCAATCAAAGGAGTAGGCATAATGATTAAATACATTTTGCGCCGTATCTTAATGATGATCCCGGTAATGTTGGGGGTAATGCTTATTGTCTTTACGATGATGTATATAACACCTGGCGATCCGGCTGAAATCATACTGGGAGATGCCGCAACACCGGAAACAGTAGCCGAACTACGTGATAAAATGGGATTGGATGACCCTTATCTCGTTCGCTTTGCTAGGTTTATCTTAAATTTGATGCAAGGGGATTTGGGAACATGTTATGCCACGGGACAGCCTGTGTTTGACCGGTTGGTTCAAACTTTCCCTAATACTATGAAACTAGCAGCTTTGGCTGTTGTAGTATCAACTACTATGGGACTGTCTTTGGGTATAATTTCCGCGGCAAAGCAGTATTCCGTTTTTGACAACGTAGCCATGGCTTTGGCAATGGTGGGTAACGCTATGCCCAATTTTTGGCAGGGATTGTTGCTGATGTTGCTGTTCTCATTACGGTTAGGCTGGCTGCCGGCTTCTGGCTTTTCTTCTTTCAAGCACATGATTCTGCCTGCTATTACTATGGGTACTAGTTCGGCGGCAGTACTTGCCAGGATGACTCGTTCCAGTATGCTGGAAGTAATACGTGCAGATTATATTTCAACTGCCCGTGCTAAAGGGCAGGCCGAAATTTGGGTAATTCTCCGCCACGCTCTTAGAAATGCCTTGATTCCAGTTGTCACGATGATTGGTATTCAGTTTGGTCGTCAGCTAGGTGGTGCGGTTCTTACTGAATCGATTTTTGCTGTTCCAGGGGTTGGGAAAATGATGGTTGATGCAATAAAAGCTCGGAACTATCCAGTGGTTCAGGGAGGAGTTTTAATGATTGCTCTCTCATTGAGTATAATAAATCTTTTAGTTGATATTTTGTATGCTTATATTGATCCGCGTATTAAATCACAGTATAAATAGGGAGGCGAAGTGATGAATATCAATGTAAATACAGCAACTTCACAGACCTTTCCTGTCTACAAAAAGAGAGGCCAGGGCGCTGAAATCTGGCGGCGCTTTCGTCAGAATAAAAATGCTTTAGTTGGAATGTGTATTTTTTTAATTCTTATTTCTTTTGCTTTGTTTGCCGAGTTCATTGCGCCCTACGATCCTATCAAACAGGACTTAAAAAATATAATGCAAACTCCCAGCAGGCAACATATTCTAGGAACAGATGAACTTGGACGTGATATTTTTTCCCGTATAGTTTACGGTGCCCGTATTTCTATGACTGTCGGTCTTATCGCCGTAGGTATAGCTTTTATCGTAGGAACCGCCCTTGGGGTGATTTGTGGTTATTATGGTGGTGTTTTAGATAATGTCATAATGAGATTTATAGATATTCTGATGTCTATTCCGGCCATTCTATTAAATATTTCCATTGTGGCAGCACTAGGGACAGGTTTACAAAATGTTATGATTGCCATCGGAGTTTCTAACGTTCCACGGTTTTGTCGAATCATCCGGGCTTCTGTAATGAGCTTGCGTGATCAGGAATTTATCGAAGCCTCTCGGGCTGCGGGAGCTACAGATTTTTTCATTATTACGCAGCATATCATTCCAAATAGCTTCGCGCCTTTGATTATTCAGGCTACAGTTAGTATTGGCAGTTCTATATTGCAATGTGCCAGTTTAAGCTTCATTGGATTGGGCATTGTGCCACCTACGCCCGAGTGGGGAGCGATGCTTTCTACCGGTCGTGACTTTTTACGTAAAGCTCCTCATTTGACTACATTCCCGGGCCTGGCAATAATGGCTGCTGTATACGCCATGAACTTGATGGGGGATGGATTGCGAGATGCTCTGGATCCCAAACTCAAGAATTAAGGAGGTAAAAGCATGTCCCAGCAGGAAAAACTCCTGGAAATAAAAAACTTGACAGTACACTATGTTACCGTAGACGGAACGATAAGGGCAGTAGAAAACCTGAACCTTTCTGTTGGTGCTGGGCAGACATTAGGGCTAGTGGGTGAAACAGGCGCCGGTAAAACAACTACTGTAAAAACGATTATGCGGATTTTGCCTGTTCCTCCTTCAGTAATAAAAAATGGTGAAATACTTTTTAAAGGTGAAGACTTACTGAAAAAAACAAAAAGAGAGATGCGCTCTATCCGAGGAGAAAAAATATCTATGATTTTTCAGGATCCAATGACTTCCTTGAATCCTGTCCTAACTGTTGGCGAACAGATTATGGAGGCTATTTGCCTTCATAAAAAGGTAAATAAACACAAGGCCTTTGAACTAGCAGAAGAAATGTTGGAGACAGTCGGTATAAAACATGACCGTGCTAATGACTATCCTCACCAGTTTTCCGGAGGCATGAAACAGAGAGTGGTTATTGCGATAGCACTGGCCTGTAACCCTCAGCTTTTGATAGCCGATGAGCCTACCACTGCACTTGATGTTACAATCCAAGCCCAGGTGCTGGAATTAATGAAACGGCTTAAGAAGCAGTATAATACTTCTATGATTATGATTACTCATGATTTAGGGATTGTTGCTGAGATATGTGACTATGTTGCCATTATGTATGCTGGTCAGGTGGTGGAGTATGGTACTCGTGAAGACATATTTCTTCACGCCCAGCATCCTTACACTAAAGGACTATTTACCTGTATCCCCGATTTATATTCCGATAACAATGAGCTTATCCCCATCCGTGGCTTGATGCCAGATCCATCCAACCTACCTTCCGGCTGTAGATTTCATACAAGATGTGATTATAAATGCGAGAGATGTGGAAAAGAAGAACCATCCGCAGTTAAAGTATCGTCAGAACATTATGTGAAGTGCTTCTTTGCTCTGCCGCAAAACGGGGCATCATCAGAGATGTCCGTTAAAATGTCGGTATGACAAAGAAGGAGGTGAACGTTTTAAAAATGGTACTGTTAGAAGTAAAAAACTTAAAAAAGTATTTTAAAACCAAAAGCGGGCTATTACATGCTGTTGACGGTGTAAATCTTCAGATTGAAAAAGGTGAGACATTGGGGTTGGTTGGTGAATCAGGTTGCGGAAAGTCAACAATTGGAAGACTGGTTATTCGTTTACTTGAAGCAACAGAAGGAGAAATCCTCTTTGAAGGAAAAGATTTAGCTAATCTTAACAAAAGGGAAATGCGTCGCATGCGTCGCAAAATGCAGATAGTCTTTCAGGATCCTTATGCTTCGCTGGACGCACGAAAGAATGTATTTGAATCAATTTCAGAGCCATTAATAGTACAAAAAATATATTCTGATAAAAGAGAATTAGAGCGACGTATCTATGAATTAATGGAAACTGTCGGATTGGCCAGGCGCCTCGCCAATTCTTATCCTCATGAACTTGACGGTGGAAGAAGGCAAAGAGTAGGAGTTGCGCGGGCTATCGCTCTTAAACCGGTTTTTATGGTTTTGGACGAACCGGTTTCAGCTCTTGATGTATCAATTCAAGCCCAGATTCTAAATCTTTTACAGCATCTTCAAAAGGAATTCAACCTGACTTATTTATTTATCTCACACGACTTAAGTGTCGTAAAGCACATCAGCGACAGAGTAGCCGTTATGTATTTAGGTCAAATAGTTGAACTATCGGATTATAAAGCGATATTTAAAGAACCTTTACACCCCTATACTCAGGCTTTATTATCGGCAGTACCTGTTCCTCGGATGGATGTACAAAGGAAAAAAATTATTCTTGAAGGAGATGTGCCAAATCCCATTAATCCGAAACCTGGATGTCGCTTTGCAGGGCGATGCAGATATTGTGAAGAAATCTGCAAGACAGAAACGCCGTCTTTAAGGGAATTCATTCAGGGGCGCTTTGTTGCCTGCCATTTCGTGGGTAATAGGAAATAAGCGAAGATACAAAAGTATCATCGAATATTTATTGTAATAGGATAATATCTCCACTTGTATTTTAACGTTAACATGAACCGATACGAATATATACCTCTGTTTTTCTCGACCAGAAGAAGGCTCCATGCATGTGGTTGTGCTTCCAACCCAATAAACTTATATCTCTTCCCAGGCTTTATGTTCAGTATGCTTTGATATCTGGTTAGTTATTTTGAAGTTTTTACACCGCTTATGATGGCCGTCAGTTACAATATGATTTAGCTATTATAACTGACGGCCGAAGTATTTTATATGTTAAATCACGTGCAGTTAACCAAAAAATCAGCTATTTGTCAACGAATAAACAATCATTCTCCTGGATACAACATTAGCGGCGGTCTAGTGTTACCGCTGCCTTGCTGCTTCGCCGTTCTTCCATAGGCTAGTCTGGCGGTAGGTGATATTTCTGCAGCAGTTTCGGTTTCATATCCGATGTCCGAAGGCTTGATGGAGTATTGTTTGAAATCTATGGGTGACGCTTTGAATTCTACCATAAAAATCCTCCCTTTTATAATTTGCAGTGGTCTACTTTGTAGTATTTCAATAATCCCAATATGTATTCACTAAGGATGAGGTTGTCCTTAACAATAAATATACATTTTAATAAAATATTCGGAAAATAAATTGATTTTTCCTTTAGATTCTGGTATATTAGTATTGTTGTAAAGCAGAAAAGCCTTTATAAATGAAAATGCAACATTTATAAAAAAACACCGGTATCAAAAAGTGCCATCTTGATAATGAAAGCGGGGAATATAATGCCCAAAAATTATGATGTAATTATAGTTGGTGCCGGTCCGGCAGGGATATTTACTGCTCTTGAACTGGTGGAAAAGGCACCTCACCTGTCAATACTCATCGTTGAAAAAGGAAAAGATATTGAAAACCGAAATTGCCCCTCTAAGCAAAAAAATATTCAGTGTATTCGCTGTAATCCCTGTTCCATAGTGAACGGTTGGGGCGGTGCAGGAGCTTTCAGTGATGGTAAGCTTACCCTTACAACTGAATTTGGCGGATGGCTGGATGAATATATATCACGAGGCCAAGTAATGGATCTGATTAATTATGTGGATAAAGTATATTTAAGCTATGGAGCCACAGAGATTATTCATGGCGCAGAGAGCCATAGGATTCGTGAAATTCAACAGAAAGCGGCTACTGCCGATTTAAGACTAATACCGGCAAAATTAAAACACTTAGGTACCGAAAAGTGTTGGAATATTTTAAAACAAATGAGAGATTACCTGGATTCTAAGGTTAAAATAAAAACATGTACCGATGTAAAAAACTTGGTGGTTGAAGGTGAACGAGTAGCTGGTATTAAAACTTTCAGCGGTGAAGAATATTTTGCCGATTATGTAGTAGTCGTTCCCGGTCGGGAGGGTGCTGAGTGGTTTGCAAAGGAAGCAATACGCTTAAAGCTGGATATGTCCATTAATCCTGTGGATATCGGTGTCCGAATAGAAGTTCCCTCGGTTGTAATGGAACACTTGACTGATGTAGTCTATGAGTCAAAGCTGATTTATTACTCAAAATCCTTTGATGACAAAGTCAGGACTTTCTGCATGAATCCCTACGGTGAAGTGGTTATGGAAAATAACAGTGGTCTCATTACCGTCAATGGTCACAGTTATTCGGATAGAAGGACGACCAATACCAACTTTGCCTTACTGGTGAGCAAGACCTTTACGGAACCATTCAAAGAGCCGATTTCTTATGGTAAATATATCGCTACTTTGGCCAATATGTTGGGTGGTGGTGTACTTATTCAACGGTTGGGGGATTTGCTGTCAGGCAGGAGATCTACTCCTGAGCGGATAAAACGGGGATTGGTGGAACCCACACTCAAAGAGGCTACACCCGGTGACCTAAGCTTGGTGTTTCCATATCGCCACATGGTGAGTATCTTGGAAATGTTAGAAGCCATGGATAAGTTGGCTCCCGGGGTATATTCACATCATACACTGCTATACGGTGCTGAAGTTAAATTTTATTCTTCCAGGCCTGCTTTGACTTCCAATTTGGAAACACAGATAACTAATCTCTTTGCAGCTGGGGACGGAGCCGGTGTAACCCGTGGCTTAGCACAAGCTTCGGCATCGGGTGTAATGGTGGCACGGGAGATACTAAACCGTGTATTGTAATGCTTACAATACTATACTACACAGCATAGCCGCAATCAAAGGCCTATTTTGAGGTGTTTTAAGGATCAAGGTGTTGACAGAAATAAGGTTTTATAGTAATATAATAACTGCTGTTTTAAGTGAGCCATTAGCTCAGTCGGCAGAGCACCTGACTTTTAATCAGGGCGTCCCGCGTTCGAGTCGCGGATGGCTCACCAATGTGGCCCCGTGGTCAAGTGGTTAAGACATCGCCCTTTCACGGCGGTATCAGGGGTTCGAGTCCCCTCGGGGTCACCAATTTTAATATTGAGCATATTAAAACCAGGATAATGTTGAAATTATCCTGGTTTTTTACTATCTTCTCAACATAGTTGAATAATAGTTTTTAATTCCTTGGATTTTTTTTGACATCATACTATATTGACATATTAAATAAACCCCAATACAATGAAAATACATAAAGGATAATAATGCCGAAATTAATTCGTGGCTGGCTGAGATAGGATTACATATAATAGCTGAGACACTGAAAGCGCTTTTGTTAATTGCCAGCGGGGTAGGAATGAAAGCGATAAATGGTGTTTATATAAAGTGAAGCTTGATGGATCTAAGAAAACCAAACTCAGGACGGATGCCCACAAAGCATTAATGTATTAGAACACGTATTATTGAAGATTTGATTTTTACCTGCGGATTTCTTCGGGCTTGTAGGCTTTACTATTAGTTTTGCACTCGGTTGACAAATTACCTCAAGGGCTTTATAATAAATATTACAAACAAAGAAAGCGTGCGGAAATAGCTCAGTGGTAGAGCATCGGCTTCCCAAGCCGAGGGCCGCGGGTTCAAATCCCGTTTTCCGCTCCAGCTAGACAAACAGTGGGTTTTGGAGTTTTGATGGACGTTCCAAAACCCGTTTTTTTTATCATAGGCCGATAGCCTAAGCCTATGCTTTACCACTGATTTTACACTGTAAATATGAAAAGAACCCGAATCTTTACTAGCGCCGGATTTTATTTTATTCTATTGTCATGATTAGCGGTTTTCATTGATAAATTGTTAATATCAACCTGTATGTTATCTAGCTTTTCATGCATAACTTCTCTATCATCAAATAAAGCTCGAATCATATCGGTAACCTCTCCATCAATTTTCATTCCCAGTTTAGACAGTCTACCTTCAACATTCTCCAATTTACCGTCAACCTTGTCAAATCTTTTATTAAACTCATCGTACAAATCGTACAATTTGATAAGAAGATCATACACCTTGTCGTCCACGGCAATGCCTCCGAATCATCATTTTTGGATATGATGATTATTTTTTTGCATTTAAATTCCCAAACATATTCTACTATAATGAACTTCAGGTTATAAATGCCAAGGAAGCCAGGGGAAACAAAACTTATTTTAGAATAAAACTGTAAAAGAGTAAATAGATTAACTATTGAATGGTATTATAGAAAATAACCGCCTATGATTTGTAAAAACCCGGAAAGGGGAAAATTCAGGTGAAAAAAAAGAAACTTGCCATTATTTTTGGGATTGTATTGCTTACAATGGGTTTGAGCTTCTCATTTATTCAAAGAGGATACAGAGAGGAAGCACGAAAAAGAGCTGAAAAAATTATGATAACATGTCCCCGGTATGAAATGGATGTGACATTTAATCCTGAAAAAAAAAGGGTTACCGTCCTTCAAAAAACCACGATCATCAATAATAAAGCAAAACAGTTTGAAGAACTTTACTTTCACCTTTATCCAAATGCCTTTAAGACTTTTGATGAAGTCCCCTTTCCTAAGGGAGAAATGGAGCGGGCTTATCCCGAAGGCTTTGCTCCCGGCTATATAACCCTTAAAAAGCTGTTGGTTGAAGCTCGTGAGGTCGATTATGAAATAAAGGATACTCTGTTGAAGATAATATTAAAAGAACCTTTGAAACTACAAAAAAAGCTGGTTCTAACCTTTGAGTTCGAAGCAGCAGTTCCTCCTTCACATGGGCGTTTTGGCTATGGGCAAAACACTTTTAATATTGCCAATTGGTACCCGATATTGGCAGTATATGATGAACAAGGTTGGCATAAAGACCCGTATTATAGTGTAGGAGATCCATTTTATAGTGAAGTGGGACTTTATGAGGTACATATAAAAGCTCCAAAGGATTACACCATTGCTGCCAGTGGTAGCCTACAACAAAAACATAAAGAAGGGGGGCTGGTTACTTGGAGCTTTAACACGGGGCCGGTAAGAGACTTTGCATGGATAGCCGGTGCGAACTTTGACACTAAAGAGGTAAGTGCCGGAAAAACTCGCATTACTTCTTATTATACAAGAGACAAAGAAGTTTATGGCATAAAAGCTCTTGAGCATGCACAAAAAGCATTGCTTTACTTTAACGAACACTTTGGCCAGTACCCATATGATGATTATTGTGTCGTTGCCTCTGACTTTTATATCGGTGGCATGGAATATCCCAATCTGGTCATGGTAGGTGATGAGTTTTATGGTCCCAGTAGGTTTCTTGAGTATGTTGTGGTTCATGAGACGGCTCATCAATGGTGGTATGGACTCGTAGGAAATAATCAGATAGAGGAGGCTTGGCTTGATGAAGCCTTGGCCGAGTACTCGACGCTTTTGTATTATGAGTACTATTACGGTAGGAAGATTTGGCAACAGGTATATGAACAAGCCATTTTAAACCCTTATAAACTTTATGAAGTATCAAATACACCTGGTCCCATCCTAAGACCCCTATCGGATTTTTCCGATTGGAAGGATTATAGTGCTACGGTATATTACAAAGGTACCATAATGCTCATGGAATTGGAAGGGCGAATAGGTAAGGGCAAACTTCAGGAAGCACTGCGATACTATTTCAAAGAAAACCTGTATAAAAATGCAACAGCCGCAGATTTTATCCAAGCTTTAAATCGTGTAACAGGTGTGGACTGGACCGATTATATATACAACTGGCTTGAAGGCAATGAACCATTGGAAAAAGCCGCGTAAATATGATAAATTCACTATATTACCATTAAAAGAACAAAAATGAGGTTGAAGGTTATGGATTATGGTTTATAATAACCGGGGTCTGCTGCTTGTTAGCCTTGGCACTGTTTTTTTCAGTACAAGTCCTATTCTCACCCGGTGTGTTAGTGATCTTCCGGTGGGGCAGATAGCTTTTTTCAGGATGCTCTTTGGATCCATGTTCATATTCATTATATCTAAAGTCACAGGAACCCCGATTCGGCTTCATTCCGTGGATATACCAAAGTTTTTGCTCTATGGCCTGATTACTGCCCTTCATTCTGTGCTCCATATAGCCTCACTAATGTATACTACTATCGCCCATTCCCTCAGCCTAATTTATACGGCACCGGTTATGATTGCGATTTTAACAGCATTGGTTTTTAAGGATCCTTGACCTAGATTTAAATATTGGGGTATATTTATGGTAATTTTGGGAATTATTATCTTAGCGGGCTTTGAGCCAATGTTGACCAGGGAAATGTTAATTTGACCCAGGAAATTACAGGAGGTACTCTGTTGGGATATTTTTTACTTAGGGAAGTGCCCGGGAAAAATTCCATAATGGGCATCGCGATTATGTTCATCGGCCTTTTCCAGGTTTTACAAGTAAAAAGTTTGGGGAAAAATTGAATAAGAGGAAGGAAAATCTTGATTTGTATAGAATATAATATAGTATGTTACAATTTGATTACAATCTTATTACATATTTTTTACAAATAGGGCAGGAATCAGGTCACGATTCCTAACGATGCTTTTTGTTTGAATCAATGTATCGAGGAAAGCAAGCAAAACTATCACTTTCCAAAAGATACAAAAAAGAAAGGAGTGGGGGGATGGAAACACCTGATTTTAAGGGGCTGTATCTAAAAGTAATGACCGACAAGAAAATAAGAACTCTGGTGGCTGCCGGATTTTGCTTGTTTGTGGTTTTTACTGTTCTGATAACCCTTTACAGTCGCTCGGTGTTAGAAGTAAGTGTCAATGGCAAAAAAATAGGAAATGTAAAGAATCATCAAGCATTAAACGAAATAAAAACAGGGCTAAAAGAAAGATATAAAAACAAACTCGGCGCAGATGTTGAGTTTGTGCAGGATATAAAAGCAGCACCGGTGAAAGCCTTGGGGCAAAAACTTGATACGGAAGATGAGATGCTAAAAAAGCTGGAATCGGCTTTAACTTATAGACTTAAAGCAGTTGCGATTAATATCGACGGAAAAGAAATCGCCATGGTTAAGGATAAAGCTACAGCTGAAATGGTTCTAGATCAGATAAAAGATCATTATATTAGTCAGACACCGGGAGAATTGATTAAATTACAAGTGACCGAAAAGGTCAAATTGGTGGAAAGATACGTTTACCCCAAAGAAGTTGTAAACCCTGAAGAGGCAAAAAACCTGATTTTAAAGGGAGGCGTTGAGACCCGGACATATGAAGTGGTTCAGGGCGACAGTCTATGGTCAATTTCTCGAAAAGAGGATATTCCTCTTGATGATCTTATAAAGGCCAATCCTCAACTAAAGTCTGAAAATGAGTTAGCCTTAGGTGACATAATAAATCTAACTGAAGTAAAACCACTGTTGAATGTTACGCTGATGAAAAAGGTTATTTATGAGGAATCAATACCATATAAAACTGAAATAGTTAAAGACAATTCCATGTGGACCTGGGATCAAAAGGTAAAACAGCCGGGAGAGAAAGGCTCCAAGGAAGTTGCAGCGGAGGTTTTGTTTAAAAACGGTCTGGAAATTTCACAGACGGTTCTTGGAGAAAAAGTGCTTAAAGAGCCCGTTACCCGAGTCGTTGCCCGAGGGACAAAAGCTGAAGTGGCTTTCCGTGGCAGTGGTAGATTTGTATGGCCCACGGTGGGACAAATCAACTCACCATATGGAAATCGGGGCAGGGAGTTCCATACGGGAATTGATATCGGTCAAAGTAAAGGTGCTCCGGTTAGAGCCTCCAACGGCGGTACTGTTACCTTTGCAGGTCGGCGTGGCGGGTACGGAAACCTGGTTATAATAAACCACGGCGGCGGTATTGAAACTTATTATGCTCACAACAGTTCCATTACAGTATCAGTAGGCCAGCAGGTGGAAAAAGGCCAGCAAATTGCAAAAGTGGGCTCTACAGGCAGATCTTCCGGATGTCATGTGCACT